>NZ_JCBDGX010000016.1:0-54418 GCF_059834345.1 Vibrio sp. R11-SG3-ISO3-SZ | reverse complement strand
GGCGCACTTTCATGGTTTTGAAGAAGATGCTTTTTGACTTTTTGAACACCACTTCACCCGACGCGCTCTTATCGATTTTTGCAATCATATCCGTGGTGATTTCGCCGGTTTGACGGCATGAAATGGAACTGTCGCTTGGATCGGAGAGGCTAAGATTCGCTTCAATGGATGCGATGTGGCAGGTCACGCCTGTCACCACCTCATCTTGCAGTGAGGTGATCTTAATGTCTTTCAATGTAAATAGACCGAGTGAAACGTCACCCACTTCGTTGCTATCACACGCGGTGAGCAGCAGTGAAGCCATGGCAACGCCAAGTAATTTTATCCGCATGGCCGCTATCCTTTCTTAAATAATGGTTGAGTTTTGTGATTGTCGAGCTAATTATGAACCAAGCTTATCTGTTTTATGCTCAAGCAGCCAATAGTTCAATGAAAAACTTGTCGCATCATGATCTTATCGTTAAGCTCATGACGATAAGACTCATGACGTTAAAAGATATCCCATGCCCAATACCGCCTCTGCCATCACCGAGATGAAAAACCAATGGCTTGCCAGCCAAGTGGACGTTGAATTTCCAACGCCAGAGAGCCTCAAAGGGCACGAACTTTATCAAGCACGCGCTTCAGAGCGAGAGACACACTTGCTTGATCTCAGTGAGTTGTCTCTAGACGAATTCAGTGAGCAAGATGTGTTTGTGGCGGATTTTCATCGCATGACCGTGATGTTTGCCTTGCAACAGGCCAAACAGTGGCAAAGCCAACAAGACAGGGAGTGGATTGTTGAGTTTTTCACTCAGATCATCTACTCAGCGCCTTGCCAATTGATCGTTGCGTTTAAAGGTAATCAACCCGTTGGCGCAGCGTTGGTGACCACGCATCAAGGTGCTGCTTTGGTTTCAGATGTCGTGGTGGAGCCGGAATACAAGCGTTCTGATCTGATTGCAGCGATAGTGAGTAAACTTGAACTCAATCAATGTGATGCTGTATATGCTGAACACAGCGCACATTAAGCGCACGAGATAGTCGTTATCTTCATCATTTATTCTACCTACCATTCGTGACGCGTGCGAGGGTTCTCAGCAAAACCCTTCCCTTGTCACTTAAAGTGTTAAGTGACGCATTTCAAATCGTGGCCGCTCGTTTACTATTTTGTTTAACGAATTAACAGAGTGTGCGGCTATGTCAGAAACCCAATGCGTGATATTTGATTGTGATGGAACGCTAATCGACAGCGAGAAGCTGTGTTGCCAAGCGCTGAGTGAGACGTTTCATCATTTTGGTGCTGGGCTTTCTACTCAAGATGCCTTAGCCCATTTTGAAGGGGGGAAGTTGGCTGACATTTTAGCAGCAACGAATGAGCGCCTTGGCTGTCGAATTTCAATTGATCAACTAGAACCTTTTTACCGTGAGCGGCTAGATGACTTGTTTGAACGTCATTTAAAGCCCTCGCCCGGTGCCACCGAGCTTTTGAAGCAGCTCGAAGCGAAAGGGATTGAGTACTGTGTGGCTTCAAATGGCCCAAAAAGTAAAATCCGCCGATCGCTTGAGCTGACAGGACTTTACCCTCATTTCGAGAATAAGATTTTCTCTGCGTTCGATACCAACAGTTGGAAACCTGAACCGGATCTGATTTTATATACTGCCATGACCATGGGATTTCGCTTAGAAAATTGTGTCTATGTTGATGACACAGTCAAAGGGTTAGAGGCAGGGATTCGAGCGGGGATTAAAACTGTTCACTATCTGGGCGTCAATAATCGAGTGCATGAGCACGCCCTGCCCAAAATTCACGATTTACGCGAACTGACCACCTTGATGTGAAGCGATCGATAGACAAAAACAGCCTGCGACGGTGGCAGGCTGAATACTTGATAAGCGAACTAGGTGAATGAAGGCGTTAGGTACGCTTGGCCAGATACGCCGGGTAGTCAGGGATCTCAATGTCCACTTCTTTCTCAAGTAAGCTCGACTCAAACAGGAACTTGGCCGTTGCGCGGTTGGTAGCAACGGGAATATTCCATACGCTCGCAATACGCAATAGCGCTTTGACATCTGGGTCATGTGGAACCGCGTTGAGTGGATCCCAGAAGAAAATCAGCATGTCGATTTTCCCTTCCGAAATGAGGGCGCCGATCTGTTGGTCCCCGCCCATCGGGCCACTGATCATACTCTTAATGGCAAGGCCGGTCTGTTTACTTAGCATGGTGCCAGTTGTGCCAGTGGCATAAAGAAAGTGACTCTGTAACTTTTCTTTGTTTTCCGTTACCCAGCGCAGCAACTCTGGCTTGCAGTTGTCATGCGCGACCAGCGCAATGTGTTTGTGTGCAGGTAGGGTACGTGTTGTTTTTTCCATGAATGTTCTTCCTGATTATGAATCGTTATTCTTTAGCTAAGACATTAAAAATGGGTCGGTATTCGGATGGAGACAGCGAGGCTTCGATAACCGAACGTGGTAAATGATTGGGCGTTAGCTTAACAATATCGGGCGCAATATGCCTGTCAAAAGGCGCTTGTTTGAGAGATTGAACCGCTTGACGAACCGATAGACGACCTTGCAACACCATCTGATCGCTCGGTGCAAACAGCACTTTATTGCGAAGTAAACCGCGATAGACGCCATGACTGAGGTAGGTAGAGACAAGACCGATATGCGCGCTCTTTCCGCCGAGGCGCAACTCACTGATTGCCGCTTCAATCGCGACCGCACTGCCAATTAGGTAATGGATATCGCGGTTTTCTGTTATGCGCTGAACTAAATTGCGTTGCAGCTCTTTGTCGTTGTCTGCCCAATACACGCCGGTGATAGTGACATCACTGCCTTTAATTGCAGCCTCGATGCCTTGCATCACAGGTTTGGTGCCACCACTTGCCACGGGGCCGGGAAGCACCGCGACGTTAACATGACCACTGCCTTTCGGGTGACGTTTTGCCAAAAACTCGCCAGAGAAATAGCCCATCTCATACCAATCAACTCCGACCTCGCCAAGCAAGACGTCATCGCCGTGCTCGGCACTGTCTAACTGATTGATGGTGGCAAAAACCGGGATATCGGCAGAGAGTTGCGCTAATTTGCCCAAATAGATGTCTGGGGCAACGGTACCGAGCAATATCGCATCGGCTTGCCAATCTCGACAGCGTTGCAACTGAGCGGCCTGTTTACTTTGATTGGGGTAGCCGCCCGCTTCCAGTACTTTCAGTGTCACGTTCTTCGCTTGGGCTTCTTGCACCATGCCATAGTTGACCGACAGCCAGTACGAGTCTTTTAGATGCGGATAAAGCGCGCAGATCTTAAACACGGGTGAGGCAATCGCCACCGATGACCATGATACAAACAGCGCACCAAGCAGCAGAGAGGATTTCAGTGTTGGGATCAAAGTCATTAAGCAATTCATTGGTAAAGTCGTGATAAACCTTGCAAAATATAACCCAATATTTCGGTGTACAGAAGCGATGATTTGTTATGTTACTAGCCAAGGCCAGCATTGGGCGTACGCTCTTATTCGCCTTTGTCGCAATGGGGCTGCTGGTTGTCATCTCGGCGCTGATCGGCATGGCGGGCTTTTCTATGGTGGCGAAAACCGAGCGCGGCGTGGTCAATACGGCAATTCCCTCCATGGTGGAAGCGCGGCAAGTATCGGAGCTCAGCGCTCGTATTCTCTCATCTGTCCATACCTTATCGAACGCGAAAACCGCTCAGCAACATCGTGACTCCGGTCAAGCGCTACTGACACAGCTCGAATCTTTGTTATTGCACATTAAACAACTTGGCGCAGAGGCGTTTGATTCAACCTTATTGGAACAGTTAGAAATCGATGTCGAGCAGGTGATTGATAACGTAGTGCAACTGGGCGTCGTGGTGGAAAAGCGTTTGAGCTTTAACCAGCAACTTTCGGCAGATACGAGGGAGATGCGCCAATTTGCAACGGAGCTTGAAGAGCTCACCCGCACCCAAGTGGCAAACACCAGTACTATCGCGGTGGCCAACGTGACGCATATCTATAATCTGCTTGGTGAAAACAAGCTCACGGATGCCTACCAAGCGCTGGATGCGCTGGTGGAAGTGGACATGGATTTGTCTGAACGTTTGCACGAACTGCATCTGCTGGCGTTTCGATTGCTCAATCAAATCGAAGAGTCGCGGACCATGAATGATGCGCAGCGTATTGAGGCCGTCAAATCCGCTTATCAGAACAACATCGAGATTATGCAGCGACGGGTTATGGGAGTCGAAGATCCCACTCGCTCACAGCAAATGGCCGACTTACTGGAACAATTGGCGCAGCGACAATCGGTATTTACGCTATTGCTTGAGCGATACCAAAATGAGCTTGCCGCACAGGCGCTGCTCCAAGCTACATTTGATCAATTTTCTCAGCTCAACTCGACAGTGACACATCTAGTGGATCAATCCAACCGCTCGACTACTACAGCGGTTGAACGGCTTAAAGGCACGTTGAGCTATGCGCAGTGGCTCTTGGCGATTATTACCGCGCTTGGCTTAGCGGTGGCCATACTCATTGTCTGGCGCGTTGTATATCAATCCGTGCTCAAACGTTTGGATAACTACTCGACCGCACTGCTCACGATCTCTAAAGGGGATCTTAATGTGGATTTTGAGGTGCGTGGTAAGGATGAGTTAGCAGAGATGGGGCGCGCGATTCTGACCGCCCGAGACACCGCCAAAGCGCTGAAAGTGGTGGCTGACAGCGAAGCGAAAGCCAAACAAGCGCTTGAATCACATAAAAGCCACCTGGAAGAACAGGTTGAATTGCGCACTGAGCAACTGCAAACGGCCAATCAACGTCTCAATCAAGAAGTGGAGCAGCATGCTGATGCGCGTTCACAAGCAGAGCAAGCCAGCCAAGCGAAATCCGCCTTTTTAGCCACCATGAGCCATGAAATTCGAACGCCGATGAACGGAGTTCTCGGCACCGCGAGGCTGCTTACAGAAACGCTGCTTGATCAACAGCAGCAGCGTTACGTCGACATCATCACCCACAGTGGGCGAACCTTGCTGGCAATACTTAATGATGTGCTCGATTACAGTAAAATTGAGGCCGGGCATATGGAGATTCGTCCGGTGTCATTCCCTATCCGCGCTATGGTGGAAGATGTAGTGGCGCTGCATCAGGCCGACGCGTTGGCTAAAGGATTGTCACTCTCATATACGGTTGAAAGCGATGTCGCCGAGAGCGTGTTTGCCGACAGCACGCGTCTTAGCCAAGTGCTGAATAACTTGGTGGCGAATGCGGTTAAGTTTACTGACAGTGGCTACATTGATGTGTATATCGCCAATGATCCAGCGAAAGCTGAGCACGTTTTGTTCGATGTGAGTGACAGTGGCGTAGGAATAGCCAAGCCAGATCAAAGTGAGCTCTTCTCTGCGTTTACCCAAGTGCATCAAGGACAAGGCAAGCTGGGTGGAACAGGGCTTGGGCTTGCGATCAGCCAAAAAATTGTGCGGGCGATGGGCGGCGAGATTGCGCTTGAATCGGATCAGAATCAAGGCAGCCGCTTCTACTTTTCTTTGCCGATGCCTGTAGGGGCGACATCACGCAAAGATTCACACAATCATACAGTGACAACACCGTCTGCTCGCGTATTGCTGGTAGAAGACAATGAAGTCAATCGCTTTGTCGCTGAGGGATTTTTGGCAGCGCTCGGGCATCACACCGACGCAGTCGACACCCTCGCTAAGGGAGCCGCGCGATTTAAGGCTCATACTTATGATATTGCGCTGATTGATATTAATCTTCCAGATGGCAGTGGTGTGGACTTAATGCAAAGCATGAAGCATGACACCGATTGCGAGACAAAGATGATTGCGGTGTCTGCGCACGTGTTCAACCAAGAGGTCGAGCGATACCTGCAAGCGGGATTTGATGGCTATCTACCCAAACCGCTAGATAAAGACGCCCTCGATGCCATGATTCATACATTGATGACGGGAGAAACGGTTGATGATACGCCGCGCCAACCCGCGCCTATAAATGCAGAGGCTCCCAAGCTATTGAACACACAACTGATTGACACCGACATCAAGGTGTTGGGTTTTAGCCAAGTACAAGAACTCGCCGATCTTTTTGCCCGCACTACCCGGACATCGTTAACTCAACTGGAACAGGCATTCGTCGAAAATCATCCTAGCGAGGTGTCTGACATCGCACATAAATTGAAAGGCTCTGCTGCCAGCTTGGGCTTGGAGCAACTGAGAGTACTTTGTCACCAATGGGAAAACTCGCCGAGCGAAATGGGTAACGACATCATCGGACTTCGTGAGGAGGTCGATAAGTCTTTGCAAGCATTGCAGGCTTATTTAAAGGAAAGATCGGAGAAGCGTGAATAGGTTAAGGAATTAGAAAGAGCAGCGTTTGCTGCTCTTTGCGTTATTAAGCGTTTTGATTAGGCGATCGCCGCTTCAAGAATTTGACGACTGGCCTTAAGGTCAATGGCTTGGTTTTCACCGAGCGCCGACATGCCGTGGCTCTCTAGTTGTGATACGACACTGTCAACGGCCGCGCCTTTATCTGCCTGATACTCATCAAACTGTGTTGACACACCGAGTGAGTGGTAGAAGGCTTCAATGTGCTGAATCGTCTCTTCGGCAAGGTTGTCGCTGGCAGCTAGACCAAAGACGTTGATGCCCATCTGCTCGAGTTTGCCTTTTTTCGCCGCTAACTGGTTGCGCAGTAGGGAAGGTTGCACAATCGCCAGTGAACGTGCGTGGTCAACACCCCAAAGCGCCGTAAACTCATGACCAATCATGTGCGTTGCCCAATCTTGCGGGACACCTGCACCGATCAAGCCGTTAAGCGCTTGGTTGGCCGTCCACATCAGGTTTGCGCGCCACTGATCGTTGTCACGGTCAGCAAATTGTTCACCGAGCTGTTTTAGATTTTTCAACAATGTTTCTGCGTAGCCATCTTGAACCATAGCGCCATGTTGGTAGGTGATGTACTGCTCACAGACGTGTACCCACGCATCAACAATACCGTTGACCAACTGTTTTTCCGGTAGGGTTTTCATTACGTCCGGGTCCATCACAGAAAATTTAGGCTGCACGAAAGGTGACATGAATGCCAACTTATCATGCGTTTCCGCTTTAGTGATCACGGCGCCTGAGTTTGACTCAGAGCCAGTCGCTGGTAGGGTCAGAATCGCAGCAAGTGGTGTGGCCGAAGTGACAGGGTGTTTACCTGTCAGAATATCCCAGCCGTCGCCATCAACGTGTGCAGCAGCAGCGACGTATTTAGAGCCATCAATCACTGAACCACCACCCACAGCTAAGATGAAATCGACCGATTGCTCTTTAACGATCGCTACCGCTTTGTCGAGTGTTTCTTTGGTTGGGTTTGGCTCAACGCCGGAGAATTCAACCCAAGAATGCGCGTTGAGTGCCGTGACGACTTGGTCATACACGCCATTTTTCTTGATGGAACCACCACCGTAGATCACGAGTACTTTTTGGTCTGTAGGAATTTGCGCAGCGATGTTCGCGATTTGACCTTGACCGAATAAAATTTTGGTTGGATTAACATAGGTGAATTGCATTGACATTACCCTCTTGTGTTATTGGGATAGTATTGATTTTGTATGTGTGCATAATAGTAATCAAATGAGATGGGATAAAGGCGAAATTCTGCAATTATTTTGCCTAATCCTACTTATATTGCTTGAGTGAATAGGTGGTAAGCGATGACGCTGGTGGATTGGATGGAGCAATACGTTGAGCAAAATGGCCTTGACGATTTGGAAGGGGTAGTCGGTACCGCCATTGAAGGCGTGTGGTTTTATCGAAGCTCCAAGGGGAACAAACGCCAACCTTTGGTCTACCAGTCAGGCGTGATCATATTGGGGCAGGGGACAAAACATATCTATCTAGGCGACAAGCCCGTTAAATATGGTGGTGATGATTATCTTGTGGTGGGTGTACCGCTCCCCCTTGAATGTGAAGCGATCGCTGATGCTGGAAAGCCACTGATGGGGTTAACGGTCGATGTCGATCCTCAAGTGCTGCACCGTTTAGTCAATAAGCTTGAAGAGCTAAACGTTCAGCCAAAGGCGATGACGCCTGCGCGCAGTGAAGGGCTCTCTTCAGTGAGTATGGACAACGATATGATGGACGTGAGTTGTCGAATCATGAAGGCACTTTGTCATCCTGTAGAGAGCGCTCTGTTAGGTGAGTCTCTAACTGAAGAGTTGGCACTGAGAGCGCTAATGAGCAGTGAAGGACATGTGTTGTTCGATTTAGCCAAGCACGAAGGGCATTACGCGCGCGTCGCCAAAGCGCTCGAGTATGTGCATCATCACTACCATGACTCACTCACTGTTCAAGGGTTGGCTGAGACGGCGAACATGAGCATTTCCGCTTTTCATCAAGCGTTTCGCTCCGTGACGTTAGAAACCCCTATTCAGTACATTAAAAAGGTGCGCCTAAACAAAGCGAAAGAGTTGATTCATCTTGATGGATTGAAGGTCAGTGAAGCCGCAAGGCGAGTGGGTTACAACAGCACCTCGCAATTCTCACGGGAGTACAAGCGCCATTTTAACGAAACACCTCGTGCTGGCGCTTTAGCGGCGTAACCAAGCCATCTTCTAAAAAGGGGAAAGTGAATCGCACGCAATTTGCTGTGTTAATCCGATCGCAAATAGGTGATAATAACTCTCAACAAATCGAAGATTTGTCACCTACCCCTATAGGAGATCTAGTCAATCTCTGAGTGAAGCCTCTAACTTAGGTTAGAGGCTTTTTTTTACGAAAAACTGTAACTCTCTGGCACCACCACGATCCCGTCTGATGAAATCTTAAAGCGCTTGGCATCTTCTTTCGCATCGACGCCAATTTCTGTGTTGGCGGGGATTCGGACGTGCTTATCAACGATGCAGTTGACCAAGCGGCAGCCTTCACCCACTTCAACATCATCAAACAAGATGCTGCCAGCGATAGTGGCGCCGTCGTTAATACGCACGTTGGGCGAGATAATGGAATGATGCACTGAGCCACCGGAGTTGATCACGCCATTGGCAATGATCGAATTAATGAAAATACCCTCGTTGCCTGTGGCTGAGGAGACGGTCCGTGCCGGAGGAAACTGGGACTCGTAAGTACGAATAGGCCAGTTTGCCTGATAGAGGTTCATTGGGGGAACGGGTTCGAGTAAATCCATATTGGCCTGATAGAAGGAGTCGATAGTACCGACATCTCGCCAGTAGCAGTCTCTGTCAACTCGACCTTTGTCGTTGCAGAAGTTATAAGCGTAGACGCCTTGCTCTTGGATGAGTTTTGGAATGACGTCTTTGCCAAAATCGTGTGAAGAGTGGCTATCTTTGGCATCCGCTTCTAGAGAGCGGGTCAGGGTTTCCATATCGAAGATATAGATGCCCATCGACACAAGACTACGCGTATCATTGCCCGGCAGTGATGGCGGATCTAGCGGCTTCTCAATAAAATCGTCGATGCGGCCGCTTTCGCCCACAGAGACACAGCCAAAGGCTGAGGCTTCACTGCGCGGGACGTCCATACAAGCAATCGTCAGCTTCGCGTTCTTGTCGATATGTTCTTTGAGCATCTCCGCGTAATCCATGCGATAGATGTGATCGCCCGACAAGACGATGACATATTTGGCATCGCTGCGGCTCAAAAGCCATAGATTATGGTAGATTGCATCAGCGGTGCCTTCATACCACTTACCACCACCCCGCATTTGAGGTGGAACGGCGGTGATGTACTCGCCAAGTTCAGGGTTAAAAATCGACCAGCCATCTCGTAGATGTTTTTGTAATGAGTGAGACTTGTACTGGGTAAGGACGAGGATTTTCCGAAGTCCAGAGTGTAGGCAATTGGTTAGGGTGAAATCAATAATACGGTACTTTCCGCCAAAAGGAACGGCAGGTTTTGCGCGATCGTCCGTGAGGGGGCTAAGACGAGAGCCCATTCCTCCAGCGAGAATGACCGTGAGAGCGTCTTGCATACTATTCTCCATAATAGTGCGGGGGTACTACTGGGGTATCAAGAACCGAGCCAACCCGAAGGTGATGGTGTTACCTAAGTATAGCGTTCGATAGGGCGTTTATCTGCGCTATCGTGGTGCGTGAACAAAATAATCTTGCACCAATTTAGACGAAGGCTTGCACCTGATCACTTTTGATCACGGAAATGCGATTTCTGCCCAGATATTTAGAGTCGTAAAGCGCCATATCGGTGCGTTTGTAGGTCTGACTTGGATTCGCGCAGACATCACTGACACCGCCACTTATCGTCACATTATGCATAGAGTGTTGTTCAACCACATTGCGTATGCGATTCGAGACGGCTTCCGCCTCTTCAACCGAGGTGTTAGGCATGATGACAGCAAACTCTTCACCACCGACACGGGCGAGCAAATCCGTTTCTCTTAACTCACCTTTCAATAACTGCGCCACGCTTTTAATCACGTGATCACCGACATCGTGACCGTACTGGTCGTTCACCTGCTTAAAATGGTCAATGTCGAATAAACAGAGCGCTGCCTGTTCCTCTTGCGGATAACGCTTCACACGCATGCATAGGCTTTGCAATTCAATATCAAACTTGCGTCGGTTCCATTGCGATGTGAGGGCGTCTTTTTCACTCAATCGGCGCAGTTGCTGTTCCAATGCCTTCAATTCGGAGATATCGACAAACGAGGCGACATAGAACTGAATCTTGCCATCGTGATTCTTGACCGTTTGTATGCGCAGCAACTCAGTGATAAGGGTGGCATCTTTGCGTCGATTGATGATTTCGCCCTGCCAAATTCCCCTTGTATGAATAGACTCCCACATCTCACGATAGAACTTTTGCGTATGTTCTCCGGAGGCAAACATCGACGGCTGTTGATCTTTGACCTCTTCAAAGGTGTAACCACTAATCCGGCAGAGCTCGTCATTCACTTTGATAATCCGATTGTCTTTATCTGTGATCATCAGAGCAGACATACCGTTTATCGCCGCGCGGGCAATTTTGCTTTCCAAGCTATTTTTGTGGTGATTGTCATTCCAAATGACAAAGGATAGGGCAATCAGAAAAATCACCGCCGAGACAGAACACAACTGAACAAATAGCTCAAAGCGTTCGGCGCGACTGATTTGGTTAGCCTGCTGCGCAGGCATAGTCACGAAGAGCAAAAGCGATTGAGTATGCTGACCGAGGGTAAAATCGATGGTTTGATAGGTCAGCCAAGCATTCGACTCGTGCACTGTTCCTGAAGCGTTTATCGCTTGCTGTCGCCATAGCAATGGGAAGTCATTGGCGACAGAATGCTGGGCTCGGCCGGGGAGCAGATCACCAAACAGCGTCGCTGTATCGGGAGACAGCACATAAAAGCCGTTTGCATTAGCAACGATGGGCTTCGAACCGCTGTTGTCTCGATACGCCAACTCGTCATAAATCATCGACAGATTGAGATTCGCAATAAAGTAGCCTTGTCGGACGCCAGAAGTCGCAACGGGCACGATCACGCGCAGCGCCGGCGTGTACGGGCGTGCGTATTCACCGTGCTCAATCTCGAGATCAATGCCATACACCCCCAGTTGGCCGTCTTCCAAGCTCTGCGCATAAGAAAAATAGTTGCGCCCGGATTTATCTTGCAAAAATACATCTTCAACGATTTGGGTTGTACGACCATTGTGGTTGATACGAATTTTTTCTTGGCCATGGATGTCCAAATAACGCAGTTGCGAGTAGTAGCCTTGGGTTCGAGCGACGAGGGCCCAAAAGTCTTCAATTATACTTCGTGAGAGCGGAGAGGGAGAGTCGATAGCACGGTGCAGCAGGCCATTGTTGGCCAGTTCCATCACAGAGAGTTGGATTTTTTGATTGATGGCATTGAGCTCTGCCACCGCGTAATTGACTTTGGCTTGCTCAATCATGGCGACTTGTTGTGCAGTACGAGTCTCGAGATCATCAAGTCGCTCATAGAAATAAATCGCAGGGACAACAGATAGTGCGCTAAACACGAGGATAAATTGCAACAAAAGTTTGGTCGGAGAGTAGTAGCGCATTGCGTCTAGAGTCATCTTCTGGATTTATTCATCGAAAAGTTTACCCCAGGGGGATATGCAATACTGTGAAGATGGTGGGATTCTATTGAGCTTAACACCCGTTCCAATATTTTTCTTGGGTATTGTGTTTTATATCAATAGAGTTGTTTGATTGCGCCGCTCTAAGCGATAAAAAAGCGCCCCGGAGAGGAGCGCTGAGCAGATTAAGCATAGATCTAATAAAAGGTTGGGGGGTGTTATGCTTGTGCTTGAACTTGTTTTGCGTCACTGCGTGCTTTTAGGAACGCGTAACCAAAGCCTGTTACTGCTGTACCCGCTGCGATAGCGACAAGATACATGACGACTGGAGTAATCGCGTTCGGGATAAGAAGAACGAACAGACCACCGTGTGGTGCCATCAGTTTAGCGCCAAACAGCATAGACAGAGCACCAGTTAACGCGCCGCCTGCCATACACGCCGGGATAACGCGCATTGGATCTTTTGCTGCAAAAGGAATCGCACCTTCCGAGATAAAGCATAGGCCAAGTACGAAAGAGGCTTTGCCTGCTTCTTGCTCGCTTTTCTCAAATTTGTTTTTCGCGATAAAGGTCGCCAAACCCATGCCCAGAGCCGGTACCATGCCCGCCGCCATGATGGCTGCCATCGGTGCGTAAGTTTGTGATGCCAATAGGCCAACACCAAACGCGTACGCTGCTTTGTTGACTGGACCACCTAAGTCGAAACACATCATCGCGCCAAGGATAATTCCGAGAAGTACTGCGCTGTCAGAGCCCATGTTGTTTAGGAAGTCTGTTAGACCGTTCATAATGCCGGAAACAGGACCACCGACGATGTAGATCATGACCAAACCAGTAAAGAGGGTCGCGACAAACGGGATGATCAAAATGGGTTTGAGTGCTTCCATCGATTGCGGAAGTTGTACTTTATCTGCAAGGAATTTCGCGGCGTAACCAGCGATGAAACCTGCGGCGATACCACCAAGGAAGCCTGCGCCTGTTGAGCTTGCGAGCATACCACCGACAAGGCCCGGTGCCAGTCCTGGACGATCCGCAATAGAAAAGGCGATGTAACCGGCGAGCACTGGGATCATCAGCGCGAATGCTGAACCACCACCGATGGTCATCAATGCTGCGGCAAGCGTGCCTTCTTCTTTAAATGCTTCAATACCAAAGACAAAAGAGAGCGCGATAATCAAACCACCTGCAACCACGACAGGGAGCATATGTGATACACCGGTCATTAGGTGTTTGTAGGCCCCTTTCTTCTCATCTTGAGCGGAAGATTGATTAGCTGAGCCAGAATGTTGGTAAACCGTCGCTTGTTCAAAGGCTCTATCCATCTCTTCGGCGGTTTTCTTCAGGGCAGGACCGGTTTTAGTACGGTACATTTTTTTGCCGTTGAAACGATCCAGTGGCACTTCAATGTCCGCGGCGATGATCACTAAGTCTGCGTCAGCAATTTCTTGGTCTGTGAGCTGGTTTTTCGCACCGACCGAACCGCGAGTTTCTACTTTGATTTGGTGACCACGACGTTTGCCTTCTTCTTCGAGTGCCTCAGCAGCCATAAAGGTGTGCGCCACGCCTGTTGGGCACGCTGTGATGGCCACAATCTTCTTCGCAGAAGAGGTGGCTGGAGCTGCAGCAACCGATTGTGTCGCACTGGAAAGGAGTTGTGCTTGGCTAGTTGCTTGCTCAAGGAATGCAACGGCGTCTTTGGTTACAGCGCTGATGTCACTGCGGAACACTTTTTTGCCGACAAAGCGCGCGTCGTCAACTTCAGTATTCGCCGCAATGACGATCACATCCGCTTGATCGATGTCCGCTTGTGAGAGCACATTGGTGTCGACAACGCTTGATTGGCATTCAATGGTCGCGTTCCATGCAAGTTTCTTCGCTGCTTTTTCTAACAGTCCAGCAGCAAGAATGCTATTTGCCACGCCGCTCGGGCAGGCAGTAATGATGGCAATATTCATAATGATAACCTTCTGTTCCTTAGTTTGCTTCTACGTTTTGGCGAACGGATTCGCTTAGGCAAGCTCATTAACTTGAGTATTAAGCTTAATTTGATCCAGCTCTTGTTGGCTGGTCACACCAACGCCGACTTGACTCACTGCAAGTGCAGAGAGGGCTGTGGCAAATTGGAGTAATTCGGTTTTTGGCATCTGTTGCATGTGGCCCCAACATAGACCCGCGACTAACGTATCGCCGGCGCCTACTGTGCTGACCACTTGCATTCTTGGCGGCTTGGCGTGGAGCCATTGATCGTCGTGCAACCACATCACACCGTCAGCGCCCATTGAAACGACAATGTTGTCGATGCCTTTGTTAGACAGGGTTTGTGCCGCGTTTTGGCACGCTTCTCGCGTATCCAGTGTTTGACCTAGGAAATCGCCCAACTCTTCCTCGTTAGGTTTGATAAGCCAAGGTTTGGCATCAAGCCCTGCGGCAAGTGCGGCTTTACTGCTGTCAAACAGGACTTTTTTGCCACGTTCACGCAACTGCGCGATCCATGCTGCGCACTGAGCCGGTGTGACACCACCGGGTAGGCTGCCAGCAAAGACAAAGTAGTCATGATCGATCGCCAGTTCGTGCAGAACTCGCTCAAATTGCGCGATTTGAGCATCGTTTACTTCGACGCCAGGAAAATTGATGTCGCTGACCTCGCCATTTTTCTCCACCAACTTGACGTTGATACGAGTGGAGCCGTCAACTTCGACAAAGCGATCCGTCACACCGATGTTTGAAAACAGTTGGTGGAACAGCTCAGGGTTATCTTTACCTAAAAAACCCGTGACAGTGACGTCAGCACCTAAATCGCGTAGGACCATAGCGACGTTGACCCCTTTGCCCGCCGCTCTTAGGTTGCTCTCTTTGACAAGACTCACGCTACCCACATTGAGGGTATCCAGACTACCGGTCAGATCGAGCGCTGGATTCAACGTGATGGTCACGACTTTATTGGTTGCAATCTCAGACATGGTCGCCCCTTAACCTTCACCAAGGCCAGATTGAATCGCGCTGCCAATGGCTTCCAGTGCTTGAGGTGCATCTGCCCCTTCTGCGGTGAATTGCAGCTGATGACCGTGTTTAACACCAAGCGCAATCACTTTCATTAGGCTTTTCGCGTTAACGGCTTTGCCGTCGCCATCAAGGTTTGCAACGCGAATGTTCGACTCAAACTTTTTCGCTTCCGCCACCAACATCGCGCCCGGTCTTGCATGTAAACCATGTGCGTTTCGAATTTTGAAGACTGCGGTATTGCCATCAGCGCTGGCTTGCTCTGCTTGTTCGCCTTTGAGTAGCGCGATGACTTGCTCGGCACTACCATCAAGCAATGAGGTGTGTTTTTGTTCAAAAACCAACTGCGTCAGGTTTTCTAAGATTGCTTGGTGTGCATTGTTGCACGCTGCAAAGGTGATCAATGCTTTGACGTTTTCACCGTCAAATTGGCATTGATTCGCCGTGGAAACAAAAGAGACACCGCTACGCTGAACGCCTTTTTCACTGCCGACTAACCAAAGCCCTTGACCAAGGTGGGTGGGTGTTTTTGATACGATATCGGCAACAAAATCGTGGTTTGCGCATCCGGTATTTTTGAGCAAACCAGAGGCGACAGCGCTGAGCTGGACCATATCACTGGCTGGAAAGCCCACTTGAACTAACGACGCGTCGAGATCCACTTCTAACTGAACATCGCCATTCAGGAGTGCGACGATTTCATCCGCGGTTTTTACCGATTTTAGGCGTTCTTCAACGCCGTCAGCGCTAAGTACTTTGGTCAATTGCTTAAGAATGCCCAAGTGTTCGTCCGATTTTGCCGCAATACCAATGGCGACGTAGACACGGTTACTGTCACCCCATTCTACACCGTCAGGGAAGTGGTGAATCGCAACGCCTGTCTCTTTGACCATGTGACGGGTGTCGGTGGTTCCGTGTGGGATGGCTATGCCGTTGCCTAAAAACGTCGAGTTTTGCTTCTCGCGATTGAGCATGCCCTCGACGTACTGCGCGTCGACTAAGCCTTTATTCGCTAGTGTCGATGCAATGTTTTGAATAGCGGCAAATTTATCATCGGCCTGTTGCGATAGGGTGATATCAGTTTTAGTGAGCTTGAGCATGGCGCTTCTCCAGCATAAAAGTCATACAGTTCGTTCTCAGTCTGTGGGCGCGGAGTGCAACTTCTGTTGTCTCTTCTCGCTATTTACTTTCATCTTTTTACTGGGCAGTCAGTATAGCTTGAGACCAGTAACTACTTTAGTGAATCGATTCAGCAAATTCGCGCCACAAAAAAGTTTTAGCAAAGAATGGAGTAATATCTATGAGGTTCCCGCCTCAATACTGTTCAACTTGGTTGAAAATAGTGACCTTACTCTTGTTTTATTCTTTGCTGAATCCTTTCAGCTTTTATACTGAAACGTTTCAGCTTATAATTCAACTCAGCGATAGATCTTTGATGAATTATTATGATCGTGCGCACAGATTAAGGTAGAGATATGACACTAGATGAAGTAGCCAAATTGGCCGGTGTGTCCAAGACAACCGCAAGCTATGTGATTAACGGCAAAGCACAAAAATATCGGATCAGTGAAAAGACACAACGTAAAGTGATGGCGGTGGTGGAAGAGCATAACTATCGCCCGGATCTTGCCGCCAGTACGCTGCGCGCAGGGCAAAGTCGATCGTTTGGGTTGGTGATCCCTGATTTAGAAAACACCAGTTATGCCAAGCTTGCAAAACTTCTCGAACAAAGCTCTCGAAAAGCGGGCTATCAAATATTGATCGCTTGTTCAGATGATGACGCTGATACCGAGAAAAACGTCGTCAATGCGTTGATCAGTCGTAAGGTCGATGGGCTGTTTGTGGCGAGCGCGATGCCAGATGCCAATGAATTTTATCTCGACATCCAAAATAAGGGCACGCCGGTTATCGCGATTGACCGTCCCTTGGACGATGAGTTTTTTTCATGCGTGATCAGTGAAGACTTTGGCGCGGCGAATGAGCTCACTCACTCCGTAATTAGTGACGCCGTCACAACTATTGGCTTAATTGGTGCACTTCCAGACCTCAATATCTCTAAAGAGCGTGAGTTGGGTTTTAAGACGGCGGCAGAAGAGCGAGGTTGCAGTGTAGTAATTGGCTATGGTGACCACTTTAACCGTATTGACGCGAAAAAGGTGATGCGTACTTGGCTGGCCAACAATGAGCTCCCCAATGCGATTGTGACCACCTCGTATACTTTGTTGGAAGGGGTATTAGACGTATTTCTCGAGCAACCAGAGTTGGTCAAAGGCATCAAACTGGGGACCTTTGGTGATAACCGTCTGCTTGATTTCCTTCCCTTTAAAGTGAACTCTTTGCCCCAACAATTTGAAATGATTTCAGACAGCGCGTTGGCGTTGGCACTTAACGCATCGGCAAAACGTTACCATCCGGGTATTGAGTTGATTCCACGTGAGTTGATTGTTCGCTAACCGTTTTAACTAAGATAAGGTTACTAAAACAGGGATACTAAAACCGTGGAACTAAAAAGCGCCAAGACGGCGCTTTTTTCACATCAGAGCAGCACGATCATCAGTACTGAAAACGAACGCTCATCGTCAATTGTGGACCATAGAGTCCGTTGTTTCTTGTCTCGGCTGATAGCGACATCTGCTGAGTAGAGTGAAAACGAAGTCCGGCGTGAAAGACAGAGGAATCATCCAAACGGCCTAATCGCATCGTCGCTTCGACTTGTTCAGTCAACCAAAGACGACCGCCAATGTTCATTTCAATCTGCGTGTCACTGTCACCTGCTACATATTTTGTTTGGTGAAGTAGCATTTGACCATACACATCCGCAAATTGTGTTACTGGTCCATTAAAACCGATACCACCGGCAACGTCATAATCGCCATCAAACTGAGAATCGGCGCGAATGATCAAATGGGAGTTTTCCGTGAATAGAGTGGTGAACTCACCGCCTAATGTCGAGGGATTGGCGCCTACACGCACTTCAAAGTAGTTGTAGCTGAAGTTATTCGCTTGTGCTGATGTCGCCGCAAGAGCCAGCGCGCTGGTAAGTAGGATTTTTTTCAAAACAGTCTCCGACATTGTCAATTTTCCGTCTAAGCGCCACATTGGCTTGGCGTTTTTGCCTAATGAAAAAATATTAGCAAGTTTTAAGCCAGCCATTTGAGGTGGGTGTCATTATTGATGATTTAAAATGATTTGTCGCCTACGAATTGAATTGATTGATTTTTTATATAGAAAGCTTACAGTGGAGCTCTAGCCATCTAAAAGGCTTTTATTAACAATGAGAGGGAAATATGAAGTTAGTCAGTAAGGTGTCGTTGTTAGCATTCATCACGGTAGTCGGACTTACCGGGTGCGGCGAAAAAGAAGAGTCAGTGATTAAAGTTGGAGCGACGGTTGGCCCACACGCCCAGGTTGTCGAGGCGGTAGCAAAACAAGCCGAGCAGCATGGGTTAAAGGTGCAAGTGATCGAGTTTTCGGATTATGTCACACCAAACGCGGCGCTTGATGATGGCAGTATCGATATCAATAGTTATCAACATCAACCATTTTTAGACAGTTTTAATCAAAATCATGGTACAGAACTTGTCTCAATCGGCCGTTCAATCCTCATGCGTATGGGACTTTACTCAAATAAATACCGCACTTTAGATGCGTTGCCAGAGAAAGCGCGTATCGCGATACCTAACGATCCGACTAATGGTGGTCGCGGTCTATTATTGCTTGCTGAAGCGGGAGTGATCACCCTGAAAGAGGGCGTTGGATATGCGGCAATGCTCACTGATGTTGTGGACAACCCTAAACAGTTCGAATTCATCGAGGTCGATGCGGCGCAGTTACCCAGAACTCTGGATGATGTCGATGCTGCGGCAATCACGATGAACTATGTGATGTCATCAGGGCTTGATCCGCAGAAACAGAGTATTTATCTCGAATCGACCGATGCCCCGCTCGCTGTTATGGTCATCGCGACCCGTAAAGGGGAAGAGACTAAACCTGAGTATCAGCAGTTTGTTGAGATCTTCCAATCGCAAGAGACGAAAGCCTTCCTAGCCAAGCAGTTTGGTAGCACGATTGAGGCGGCGTTCTAATTCGCAGAATGATTGAGAGCCCGAGGCATTACCACCTCGGGCTTTTTTTATCGAAACATTAGCGATTGCAAGGTGGGAGTGGTATCGTCAGCCAACATAACGGATGGATTTATTGTAGTTTTTTCTTTATATGAAAACGCCTCTTCAAGCCCTAATGGTACAGGGTACAACCTCTGACGCCGGAAAAAGCGTCGTCGTGGCAGGTCTTTGCCGAGTGTTGGCTCGCCGTGGTGTGCGAGTTGCCCCATTTAAACCACAGAATATGGCGTTAAACAGCGCCGTAACCTCTGATGGTGGTGAAATTGGTCGCGCCCAAGCGGTGCAAGCTTTAGCCTCCGGTGTCGAGCCTAGTGTTCATATGAATCCAGTATTACTTAAGCCCAATTCCGATATTGGCGCACAGGTGATCGTGCAAGGTAAAGCACTGAGTAATATGGAAGCGTGTGGTTACCAGAACTACAAACAGTTAGCGCTGCCTTTTGTGATGGACTCGTTTAGTCAACTGACCGAACACTATGATTCGATTATGATCGAAGGCGCTGGTAGCCCCGCAGAAATCAATCTACGTGAGAATGATATCGCCAATATGGGCTTTGCTGAGGAGGCGGATGTGCCCGTCGTGATTGTCGCCGATATTGACCGGGGCGGCGTGTTTGCTCACTTGTACGGCACTCTAGCCCTGCTATCAGAGAGCGAGCAGCAGCGAGTTAAAGGATTTATTATTAATCGCTTTCGTGGTGATATTTCACTGCTCGAACCTGGCCTTGATTGGCTGGAAGAAAAAACCGGCAAGCCTGTTATCGGCGTGTTGCCGTATCTGCACGGGTTTGAGTTAGAGGCGGAAGATGCCATCAATACTCAGCAATCGCTCAATTCGAGCGCGAAGATTCAGGTTGCGGTGCCAGTGTTTACTCGGATCAGCAATCACACCGATTTTGATGCGTTAAGAAGCAACCCAGACATTCACCTTAGATACGTAGGTAAGGGGGAGTCGCTGTCGGGAGCAGACGTCATTATTTTGCCGGGCTCAAAATCGGTCCGCAGCGATCTTGCCTACTTGCGCAGTCAGGGATGGGATCGCGATATCCAGCGTCATCTTCGTTTAGGCGGCAAAGTGATTGGCATTTGTGGTGGATACCAAATGCTGGGTCAGAAAATTGATGATCCTTTGGGGTTAGAAAGTGACGCAGGCAGCACAGCAGGGCTAGGGTACTTGCAGACTCAAACGGTGATCACCGACTCCAAAACGCTAACGAATGTGGATGGCCAACTCTCATTAAATGGCAGCACGGTGCCCGTATCAGGCTATGAGATTCACGCTGGTCGCACTCAAACCACAGATGTATCGCCCATTATGCTCAGTTCGGGTGAGAGGGATGGCGCGTTGAGTGAGTGTAATCAAGTCTTTGGGACCTATTTACATGGTATCTTTAACTCGGCCGAGGCGACGACGCAGATTATGCGTTGGGCAACCGATGAGGATATCGGCGCGATAGACCATAATGCGCGCCAACTTGAAGCCATCGATCGTATTGCTGATGCCATCGAGCAGCATTTGAAACTGGATTTACTCTGGCCAGAACTAGAGACACAGAACAAACAATGAAACAGCGATTTTCACTTTTCTTCGCTTTGTGGTTAAGCCTTGCTTTTCACGCTCAGGCGCAAGACAAACTCACGGTTTATGCTGCCGCGTCGATGACCAATGTGGTCTCAGAGCTCGTGAATGAATTCGAGCAGCAGCGTGATGTTTCGGTGACCACTGTGTTTGGTGGCTCGTCATCCCTAGCGCGGCAAATTGCCTATGGTGCTCCCGCAGACGTATTTATTTCAGCGAACCATCAGTGGGTGCAATATTTGATCGACAACGGCAGTGTAGAACCACACCAGGTGAAACAGATAGCGGCAAACCAACTCGTCGTCATTGCCAAGAAGCAGATCGCTTTGGCTGTCGGGGACGTTCAATCTTGGCAACAAGCGCTAAACGGGCAAAGACTCGCGGTGGGGCAAACCGACACGGTTCCCGCTGGTATCTATGCGAAACAAGCGCTGACTTGGCTTGGCGTCTGGAAGAGCGTAGAGATGTCGCTCGCGCCTAGCAAAAGTGTTCGTGCTACTCTAGCTTTAGTGGAGCGAGGTGAAACGCCATTAGGGATTGTCTACAAAACCGATGCGATGCAATCAGAGAAGGTGACAGTGGTAGCCACGCTTTCGGAGCGTAGCCACGAACCGATTCAATATCCTGCTGCTGTTGTGAGTGACAATGTCACGGCGAACGAATTTCTTGATTATTTGCAAACGCGTGACTCAAGAGCCCTGTTTACACAATACGGATTTTTAGTCAGTGATGCTCAGTGATTACGAGATTCAAGCCTTATCGCTCAGTTTGAAAATAGCGGGGGTGGCGGTGCTATGGCTGATCCCACTCGGTATCTTGTTGGCGTGGTTGCTGGCTAGAAAGTCGTTTCTCGGACGTAGTGTGCTAGATAGTCTTATCCACCTACCACTGGTGTTACCCCCTGTTGTGATTGGCTATTTGCTGCTGATTTTCCTTGGTCGCCAAGGCTGGCTTGGCCAGTATCTGTTTGAGCATTGGGGGCTGGTCTTCGCCTTCAGTTGGAGAGGCGCGGTAATTGCGTGCATGATTGTCTCTCTACCATTGATGGTCAGGGCGATTCGTTTGAGTCTAGAGTCAATCGACCCACGCCTTGAAGAAGCAGCGGCCACATTGGGCGCTTCCCCGTTGAAAATCTTTACCACCATTACACTGCCTTTAACGCTACCAGGTATTATTTCCGGTACGATGCTCGCCTTTGCGCGCAGCTTAGGTGAGTTTGGGGCCACCATCAGTTTTGTCTCCAACATTCCTGGCGAAACGCAAACCATTCCATTGGCGATGTATACCTTTATCGAGACCCCGGGCGCAGAGTATGCAGCAATGAGGCTGTGTCTCATCTCAATTGCGATTGCGTTACTCTCTCTGTTTATCTCTGGCTGGTTAAGCCGAGTCAGTCAAAAAAGGCTAGGGCGATGACGAATTCGCACGCGCTGAGCGTTCAGTATCGCACTCGACTCGGTGATCAAACGTTTGATATCGACCTTGAGTTGCCCAATCGCGGCATTACCGCCATCTTTGGCCGTTCGGGGGCGGGCAAAACCAGTTTGATTCATTCTGTCGCTGGTCTTCATACGCCCCTAGAAGGGCGGATTCAACTCAATGACCGTGTGTTGTTTTGCTCACAAAATAAGATCAACGTCCCGGTACATCAGCGCAATGTGGGTTATGTGTTTCAAGAAGCCCGCTTGTTTCCCCATTATCGCGTTGAAGGTAACTTGCTGTATGGCGTGAAGGGGGATGATAAGGCACATTTCGATAAGGTGGTGGACACGCTCGATCTCGGCGCGCTGTTGCGTCGTTACCCTAAAGCGTTGTCTGGGGGAGAAAAGCAGCGCGTCGCAATAGGACGAGCATTGCTGCGCAAGCCAGACATACTCCTGATGGATGAGCCGCTTGCGTCATTGGACATGCCGAGAAAGCGCGAAGTGATGCCATATCTTGAGCAGCTTGCTGCCGATATCGACGTACCTATTCTTTATGTCTCCCACAGCTTGAATGAAGTATTGCGTCTGGCTGATCAACTGGTGGTGATCGATGACGGTCGGGTGGTGGCTTGCGATAATATTGAGGCGGTCTGGTCTTCGGACGTCATGCGCCCGTGGCACTCATTTTCGGAGCAAAGCTCGCTGTTCGAAGCTCGTGTCCTGCGCCACAATCACCACTATGCGTTGACTGAGGTGAGTTTAACGCCTTTGCATTCGCTCTGGGTGCAAAAAATCAACGCCGGTGAAGACGACTTAGTAAGGCTGCAAATTCGCGCCAATGATGTCTCTTTAGCTCTAGAGCCGCCAAAGCAAACCTCGATTCGTAATAGCCTTAAGGTCACGATTGAGGAATTGGAAGAGGTGCGTCATGGTGATCAACGGCAAAGTGTGACGGTCTATTTGTGCCTAGATGAAAGACGAACCCTCAAAGCGACCATTACTCAGTGGGCCAAAGATGAGTTGAATTTAACACCTGGGATGACGGTCTACGCCCAGATCAAAGGCGTGAGCGTGACTCAAAAAGACATTGCGCTTGCCCACGGTGACAGATAGCCATTAAAAAAGCGCCTTGCGGCGCTTTTTTAATAAAACGGTTGTGTTGCGCTCATTACTTCGCAAAGACATCCGTAAAGTCGCGTTTCAGAATAGGGTCGCGGCGTGCTTTTTTAATCTGCTTAACCATATCTTTTACGCAGTTGTGCAGGACTTGGTCGAGAAGCTGCGCACGGTACTCTTCTTTTTGCTCATCTGTCATCTCTTTAGGCAGATTAAGCGTTGGAAACTCTTCCATTACGTTAAGCCCAGCAAACGCTTGGCTTACCGACACAAGCGCATGGAACTGCTCAAAGTTATCGAGAACATTTTGCGCACTGTTTGGCAGTTGTTCCCAAGATTCGCGCACGGCTTCTTCCGATACTTCATGAATTGAGACGACCATGTTGTGCATAGCTTCTGGTACGCCATCAAACTCAATCACTTGACGAAGTTCAGCGGAAACGGTGGACAGGTCTACGACAGCTTGTTCTGCTTGATTCTCGTCAGACATAAGGATGCTCTCTTTAATTACTAAAATTAGGGCGCTATCGTAAAAAAAACCGCATAAAAGTCAACATAAGTTGGCTGAACATGGGGTGGTAAGATATGCTTTTAGATAACGGATTACGATATTCATGAATTAAATCAAGGTAGTTAGCGTGGATAAAGCAGGTTCTTCGATGAAAATCTTGCTAGTGGATGACGTGCAAATGGAACGCATGCAGCTAGCCATTCGACTTAAGCAGCTTGGCCATACGGTCGAAATGGCGGATTCTGGCGCCGGTGCTTTGGATATCTATCCCACCTTTGAACCTGATTTGGTACTGCTCGATATCAGCATGCCGGATATGAACGGCTTTGAAGTCTCATCTCGAATTCGTGATTTATATGAAGAATGGGTGCCGATCATTTTCCTAAGCGGTCACGATGAGCCGGCGATCATTGCTAAAGCCATTGAAGCTGGCGGCGATGACTACTTGATCAAGCCCGTGGATAAAATCGTGCTTAACTCTAAGTTGATTGCCATGCAGCGCATCGCTGCCATGCGTCGTGAATATAAAAAGAAATCCGCCGCCCTTGAGGAGGCCAATCGTCTGCTTGAAAAGTTGGCGACAGAAGATGGCCTTACTAAAGTCGCAAACCGTCGCTCAATCGATGAAAAAACTCTTGAGCTGATTGCGTTTCATGGTCGCCATCATCTCCCCCTCGGGTTCATACTGCTGGATGTAGACCACTTTAAACTTTACAACGACACGTACGGCCACATTGAAGGGGACAAGTGCCTTGTTGCCCTTGCGAGTGCATTGTCGGGCTTGTTTGTTCGTAATGGCGAAGTGGTGGGCCGTTATGGTGGTGAAGAATTCATTGTGCTGCTCGGCTATACAGATGAAAACAAGGTTGAGCAAGATGCGCAGCGCATCCACAATACCGTTGAAGCGTTGGCTATCGCTCACGAATCTTCACCCATTCATCAAAACGTGACCGTGTCACAAGGTGTCTATTCCTTTGTTCCTAGCGGAAAGGAGACATTGGAGTCGGTATTTGAGAAAGTGGACAAAGCTTTGTACCAAGCCAAGGCGTCTGGCCGAAATCGATACGTGATTGTGTGAGCGCTGGTTGCACTCTTCATTTATGCACTCTTTATTTATGTTGCACTTGATTTACGCGTATTGGGTTTATTATGCGTAAGCGACTCGGTTACGCCCGGCCTTTTTCGCTTTATATAAAGCGTTGTCCGCTTCTTTAATCACTTGAGAGACTTTGCGTGTTTCCTGGCTGTCGCAGACACCAATACTGATGGTCACGCTTACCGAGTCTGGGTTTTTCGCCGAACCGCGCTGTTTCGTCCCTTGTTTGTTGTCTTTTGGCCGCGCAGATTGATCGCGTAACATCATTTCGTATTCTTCAATCGACACTCTCAACGCCTCTAGATGCTCTTTTACCTGCTCGGAGTACCGCCCTTTAAATATGACGGTGAACTCCTCACCCCCGTAGCGATACACTCGCGCTCTACCGCCCACTTGCTGAAGTTTACTGGCGACTAAGCGTAGCACATCGTCGCCGGTGTCATGGCCATAGGTGTCATTGAACGACTTAAAGTGATCAATATCGAGCATGGCAATCGTAAATTTTCGACCTAGGTGTTTTAAGTCTGACTCAAGTGCCAATCGTCCAGGAATATCGGTCAAACGATCGTTAAACGCCATTTCGTAACTGGCTGACAGTAAGTAAACCAGCAGCAATATGCCTGCGAGAGAGAACATGGTGCTCGAAATAAAGGGCACATGGAAAAAGATAAAAGTCACAGATGCAAGCAGTATTGATGAGTAGATTACCACATCGATAATGCGATTTTTTGCCATGACCAATATCGCGCCACTTAAAGTGATGGCAAACATGTAAAGCA
This sequence comes from Vibrio sp. R11-SG3-ISO3-SZ, assembly GCF_059834345.1. Taxonomy (NCBI): domain Bacteria; kingdom Pseudomonadati; phylum Pseudomonadota; class Gammaproteobacteria; order Vibrionales; family Vibrionaceae; genus Vibrio; species Vibrio sp. R11-SG3-ISO3-SZ. Next base: position 28,750 of record NZ_JCBDGX010000016.1, on the reverse strand, counting down.
CAAGAATCAGTGGGATTCGCGATACGGCGGGTTCGATAAATAAAAATGTTGAGTTGATGTCGTCGAAACCACCATCGTAGAAGTGAGCCAATACGAGGTAGCACCAGACGATAATAAGTGACAGTGTCACCAGGTAAAGCCCAAATGAGCGAGACATTAAACTCGAATCTTTGTAGGGATAGACACTGAGTAGTGCAATAGGCAGCAAAAAGGCCAACAACGACAACTCAAGCACCGTTGTGCCGGTCGATAGTGGAGATTGTAGTCGAGACTGTATCAACCAGTAGGCAAGCAGAAGGGTCGTGGCGACCATGGCTATTCGGCTCTGTTTGAACGCGTTCGCTAACGCTATCGCACAAATAAACAGAACAAAAGGCAGTTTCGAGGTGATATCCAGGTTGGCTTGCGTCAATGTGATGACATTGTTCATACCAGACGCGATGAATATCAGTAGCAGTAGCGGAAACGACAACCGAAACCAATTAGCGGAAACTACTGACAGTGACATGCAACAACCAAACCCACAGAAAAAGACACATTGAATAGCAAAAGATAAGAATACTTTGATTTGCTGAAAATCCAAGCTTTTTACTAAACTTAAGTAGCAAATTGGATCATATGTTTAATGTTTGAACACCATCATATCTAAATGACTCTATTGCATGGCAATTTTAGGTAATGTTCCACATACTGATACCGGAAGCATAACGAAAAGGAGTGATTGATATGCAGATTAGCGTTGATGTCCACAATTACATGGAAACCTTGGTTGGACACGTGCTTGCGCGAGAAGAATTTACTCAGAGATTCGACCATGATCAATTGGCCGATTTAGCGTGTCTTGCGCTCAGCCAATTGAGGCCAGTCTACATCCGTTTTGATGTCGACTTTCTCTCTGCACTCCCAGAAGAACGTTTAGTGGCATTAAAAGAGTATGCTGAGACAGCGGTCTCCTCTGCTGTGAGCCTGATCGTTGACGACCGCCGTAAAAATCGTAAAGATGAGATTCCGGTGATCATCAACAAGCCTCGTTTTGATGATGACTTGGAGCTGGAATGGTTTGAGAAACCGATTGTATCCATGAAAAGTCGTAAGTAAGGAGTTATAAATGGGATTGTTTTCACGTCTATTTGGTGGCGGAAAATCACAACAAGCCGTCGCGGTAGAGCCGGTTGAATATAAAGGTTATCTCATTTATCAAGAATCCATTGCAGAAGGCGGTCAATACCGTATTGCAGGACGTATTGAGAAAGAAAAAGAGGGCGAGATCCTATCACACCGTTTTATTCGCTCGGATGTGCTCGCTAGTAAAGACGATGCCAATGAATTGATGCTGAAAAAATCACAAATGTTCATTGATCAAATGGGTGACAGTATTTTTAACTAACAGTTTTCGTTAACAGTGACGTAATAAGACGCGTAATGGGAAAGTAACCCATAGAGAGTTCGCCTGATTGATTATTTTGCTGTGATAACTCCTCAATTTGATGAACATCATACTCTAAGAAGCCATTAGCCGTTATGCTGATGGCTTCTTTGTTTTGGTGAGTAAGATAATTTGTTGTTTTAAAGGAAATTTTTGCTTGCACTGGACGCAACTGGTTTGACCTCCTATCAATGGTTTCTGTCTTGTCCTTTTTGTCGTTCAGACGCACAATCCTTCATTCCCAACGGTTATAACTCATGATTTTTTCAGCAAGTTTTTAAAAAGACTTGCAGTCTGTTTTTACGTTGGATAAAAACAAATCAAACAGTGTTGCGAATAGTCAAGGAATAGCTAATGCAGATTGGTGTGCCAAGAGAGTCGCTCCCCGGTGAGACGCGTGTTGCTGCGTCACCCAAATCGGTCGAGCAATTAATTAAATTGGGGTTCAGCGTTGCCGTTGAATCAGGAGCAGGAGAGAAAGCCAGTTTTGATAATGGTGCGTTTGAAGCCGCAGGGGCGAGCATCGTCTCAACGCAAGATGTGTGGCAATCAGACGTCATGTTAAAGGTCAATGCGCCGATTATCGATGACACGCTGGACGAACTGGCTTTGATCAAGGAAGGGGCCACGCTGATTAGCTTTATTTGGCCAGCACAAAACCCAGAATTGATGGAGAAGCTTTCGAGCAAAAACATTAATGTCATGGCGATGGATGCTGTGCCGCGTATCTCACGTGCTCAAGCGTTAGATGCACTCTCGTCAATGGCAAATATTGCCGGTTATCGTGCGGTGGTTGAAGCCGCTCATGAGTTTGGTCGATTCTTTACTGGGCAAATTACCGCCGCGGGTAAGGTGCCACCAGCAAAAGTTTTGGTAGCCGGCGCTGGTGTTGCTGGTCTAGCTGCGATCGGTGCAGCCGGCAGTCTTGGTGCGATCGTTCGTGCGTTTGACGTGCGTCCAGAAGTAAAAGAGCAAGTTCAATCGATGGGCGCGGAGTTCCTTGAAGTCGACTTCAAAGAAGATTCTGGCGCTGGCGATGGTTATGCTAAAGAGATGTCGGATGAGTTCAACAAGAAAGCGGCTGAGCTTTACGCTGAGCAAGCGAAGGATGTCGACATCATCATAACTACCGCACTGATCCCGGGTCGCCCAGCTCCTAAGCTTATCACCAAAGAGATGGTCGACAGCATGAAAGCGGGCAGTGTGATTGTTGATTTGGCTGCGGCCAACGGCGGTAACTGCGAATACACTGAAGCAGACAAAGTGATCACCACAGCCAATGGTGTCAAAGTCGTGGGCTACACCGATATGGTCGGCCGATTGCCCACACAGTCATCGCAGCTCTATTCAACCAACTTGGTCAACTTGCTCAAACTGCTGTGCAAAGAGAAAGATGGCAACATCACCATCGATTTTGATGATGTTGTTATCCGCGGCGTCACTGTAGTTAAAGAGGGTGAAGTGACTTGGCCTGCGCCACCAATCAAAGTCTCAGCTCAACCAGAGCAGAAAAAAGCGCAGCCAGTAAAAGCAGAGCCGAAAGTTGAAGAGCCCACTTCACCAGTGAAGAAACTGGCGGCGTTAGCTGTGGGTGTCGGAGCGTTTGCATGGATAGCCTCTGTCGCGCCAGCGGCCTTCTTGTCACATTTTACTGTGTTTGTTCTTGCATGTGTCGTTGGCTACTACGTGGTTTGGAACGTCACACACGCTCTGCATACACCGTTGATGTCGGTGACCAATGCAATTTCTGGCATTATTGTTGTCGGCGCTTTGTTACAAATTGGCCAAGGCAACGGAGTGGTATCATTTTTGGCGTTCATCGCTGTGTTGATTGCCAGTATTAACATCTTCGGTGGATTCACCGTCACCAAGCGTATGCTTGAAATGTTCCGTAAAGACTAAGGAGTAACAAGGATGTCTGCAGGATTAGTACAAGCAGCTTACATTGTTGCTGCATTATTCTTTATTTTAAGTTTGGCCGGGTTGTCAAAGCAGGAGTCTGCTCGCGCAGGTAACTACTATGGTATCGCTGGTATGTCGATCGCGTTGATCGCCACGATCTTTGGTCCTGAATCGCAAGGCTTTGCGTGGATCATCGTTGCCATGGTGATCGGTGGGGGTATCGGCATCCACTATGCGAAGAAAGTCGAAATGACCGAAATGCCAGAACTAGTAGCAATTTTGCACAGTTTTGTTGGTATGGCGGCAGTATTGGTTGGTTACAACAGCTACCTCGACGCACCAGAGGCAGCAACGCATGCCGAGCACGTTATTCACTTGGTTGAGGTGTTCCTAGGTGTCTTCATTGGTGCGGTTACCTTTACAGGTTCCGTGGTCGCATTTGGTAAGCTGCGCGGTATCGTGTCATCTTCACCATTAAATCTGCCGCATAAGCACAAAATGAACCTTGCGGCGATCGTGGTATCAACGCTTTTGATGGTGCATTTCGTCAACGCTGAAGGTAGTATGTTCGCACTGCTTGTGATGACGTTGATTGCGTTTGCGTTTGGTTACCACTTGGTTGCGTCTATCGGTGGGGCGGACATGCCTGTGGTGGTTTCTATGCTCAACTCTTACTCAGGTTGGGCAGCGGCAGCGGCCGGTTTCATGCTCGCCAACGATCTATTGATTGTCACCGGTGCGCTTGTGGGTTCTTCCGGTGCGATTCTATCCTACATCATGTGTAAAGCGATGAACCGCTCGTTCATTAGTGTGATCGCCGGTGGTTTTGGTCAAGAAGTGGTGATCTCTGAAGATGTTGAGCAAGGTGAACACCGCGAGACCACAGCAGAAGAAGTGGCCGAGATGCTCAAGAACTCTAAGTCTGTGATCATCACACCAGGATACGGCATGGCCGTTGCTCAAGCGCAGTATCCAGTGCATGAAATTACCGAAAAACTTCGTGCACAAGGTGTGGAGGTGCGATTTGGTATTCACCCTGTTGCGGGCCGACTACCTGGTCATATGAACGTATTGCTCGCGGAAGCGAAAGTTCCTTACGACATCGTATTGGAAATGGATGAAATCAATGACGATTTCTCAGAGACCGATACCGTGCTCGTCATTGGTGCTAACGACACGGTGAACCCAGCCGCGCTGGAAGATCCAAACAGCCCGATCGCTGGCATGCCCGTGTTAGAAGTGTGGAATGCGCAAAACGTGATTGTCTTCAAACGCTCGATGAACACCGGTTACGCTGGCGTTCAGAACCCATTGTTCTTTAAGGAGAACACTCAGATGCTGTTTGGTGATGCAAAAGAGAGTGTCGACGCCATCTCCAAAGCGTTGTAATCTCCCCTCACAGTACGATAAAGCCAGCGTAATGCTGGCTTTATGCGTTTTAGTGGTAATGATTCCTGACATCAATATTACATTTGAAATGTCTATTTTTGTCATAATGGTTTATTCTATTTCTAACTTACTGATTTAATGAATTTTTACAGTGATTAAACCCGTAAACATACTGATAACTGCTTTGATAACTCTGGCCACAAAGAGCGCGTTCGCGAACTCTTTGCCTGAGCGTATCGACACATTTATTGATATGTTTGACCGCTCTGAGGCGGTAGTGAGTTACGATATTCGCGTACTACAGGCCGATTACCCCACACGTTTGCTTACGCCTGAATCTATGCTGCCGCAAACGGCGCATTATCCTCTCAAAGATATTCAGCGCTTGTATGATCTCGCAAGAGACTGTACAGGTAAGCTCCCTCTGAGCCCTTTAGTGACGGAGCCGTTGGTGTTTACCCGTTCTGTATGTAAAGGGAATACCGTGAGCACCAAGTGGTTTGCGCGCAGTGCGCTTATCCATCCTGGCGGCGGAACCTACGCCAGTCGTTATGTGGCACTGCATCCGGAAAAACTGGATGAGCTATCGCAATACATGCACATCAAGGAGCGTCCGCTCGATCCAGAAACGACCTTATTAGGACGATTGCAGCGAATGGATGAGTCTGCCATGTTGGCACTGTTGGCAGGATCGAGCATGTTTTTGGATCGAAATGCACTCTGGCTTCGCAATAATGATGAATATTTAGTGTATCCAGACAATGTTTGGAAAACCTATGTCGATCAGAGTGGTCTAAAAGTAGAGCCGAAATCCACGGCGGTACGCTGTTTCGCACAGCGGGGCAATTTGTGTTGGGATATTGAAGATCAATCAGAGATCTTACGAATCAGCATGGCGGTTTTGGTTGTCGCGAACATTTTGCTGGTACTGGGTTGGTTGACGTATCGCTGGAACACCAAGCGCCAAGAAATGAAAAGCCGTATGCTGATTTTGCAGATCTTAACGCACGAACTGCGTACGCCAATCGCCAGTTTATCCTTGACGGTTGAAGGCTTTCGTCGTGAGTTTGAAAAGCTGCCAGAGTCAGTGTACGACGAATTTCGTCGATTATGTGAAGATTCTAGACGATTGCGCCAACTGGCCGAAGCCAGTAAAGATTATTTGCAATCAGATAACAAACCATTGGCCGCAGATTGGGTACCATCTGTCAGCGAATGGCTTGAGTTCAAATTAGAAGAAGAATTTGGCGACAAAGTTGAGTTCTTAATTAACCAAGATGTCGCGGCAAAGCTTAATGTCTACTGGCTAGGGACTTGCATCGACAACTTAATCCGCAATGCCATTAAATATGGCGTTGCTCCTGTTCAACTTGAGGTTGAAACCTCAGTGGACATGATTACGCTAAAGGTCAAAGACCAAGGCCAGTTAACCCATAAAGACTGGCGCAATTTGCGCAAACCCTTTGTGAGTAAAAGCGGCCTGGGCTTAGGATTAACCATAGTTGAATCGATGGTCGGACGTATGGGCGGAACTATGAACCTCATCGGCCCACCGACAACATTTATATTGGAGATACCCTGTGAAACAGACACTGCTTCTCGTTGAAGACGACAAAAATTTAGCTGACGGCCTACTAGTTAGCCTTGAACAAGCAGGTTACGAATGTTTTCACTCTGAAACCATTGCGGACGTGGCACAGTACTGGGATAAAGCAGACTTGGTGGTGCTTGATCGCCAATTGCCTGATGGTGATTCTGTAGCGCACTTAACCGATTGGAAAAAAATCAAAGACGTTCCAGTGATCTTATTGACGGCTCTGGTAACGGTAAAAGACAAAGTCACAGGTTTAGATGCCGGTGCGAATGACTATTTAACCAAACCTTTCGCTGAAGCGGAACTATTTGCTCGAATTCGTGCGCAGTTGCGCTCTCCGGACGCCGAAGCTCAAGATGATTCGAAAGTGACGACCAGCGACTTGGTGATCGATAAAGCGACCCGTGAAGTTTTCTACAAAGAGGAATCCATCACCTTAACACGTACAGAGTTTGATCTCTTGTTGTTCTTAGCCAGTAACTTAGGCCGCGTGTTTACTCGTGACGAATTGCTTGATCATGTTTGGGGATACAATCATTTTCCTACCACACGTACGGTTGACACACATGTATTGCAGTTACGTCAAAAACTCCCAGGTCTAGAAATCGAGACCTTGCGTGGTGTTGGATACAAAATGAAAGCCTAATATGAAGATACGGGCTCTCTTATGGGGTGCACTCATTGCGAGTGCACCTGCACTCAGCGATACCGCGCCTTGGTTTGAGGACAACACACCGTTGACTCAAGCTCATAAGCATCTACTCAACAATAACTTGTCGGGTATGTTTTCTTCATTGGTGGAAGTTTGGCAACTCGAATCAACCTCAAATTTATCAAGCCACCTCAATTCGTTACTCCTTCAATCGCTTGAAGTGGACTGTGGAAAAGGCCTAGATACCAATCCCACGCCCACGTGGATATCCTCGGTTGTCATCCGCCGTACTAACATTGAAAGCCCTGGGCGCGATGCGTTTCGAGCCATCGTCGAAGTGGATTCAGAAAAGCCCATTCGAGATATCGCATTAACCCAGTGGGTATCTCGTAATATATCCACTGACAACACTTTGACTAAGTTACCGGGTAACGAAAGTGGGCTGAGTAAATACATTAAGCGATACAACTTGAACAGTCGTTTACCTATGGGGCTCTATCGATTGGACGTCACTGCTGCCGACCAATCCTCTTGGAGTGCTTGGGTGCTGCTTGGCGAACCCAATGCTGCGATTGATGTTCGTTGGAAATCAAAGGATGAGTGGAGTATCGATCGCACCGCATTGCTCAACCCGCACTGCCCATTGCCTAAGCTAGAAACGGGGATTTATGACTATGTGGATGGCAAATACAACCAAATTTGGACAGAGGTACATGTTTCCGATTTTCCGACTGCGCTGAAACCGAATGTCGTGCCAGCAGGTCGTTACGTGTTGGCCGTTTCCATCAATCAACAACGTTGGCAGGGGCCAATAATTGTTGAACAATCCCAAATTATCAGCAAAACCTATGATGTTTCTGTAGAGGAATAGTTAAAGTTCATAGACAATAAGACGATATAAATGAATGGAACTGAAAAGATTTATATCGCTATGGATAATAAAATTAAACTGTTGAGCCTGTCTATTGCTCTGGCTGCCACGTCAGCCTCTGCCGCCAACTACGCCATTGAAGCACGTGGTGATGCCATGGGTGGCGTAGGGGTGGTATCCGCCAATTTTCTCACTGCACCGTTCTACAATCCCGCGCTTACCGCTATTTACCGTCGCAATGATGATGTCGGTATGATCGTGCCTTCTTTTGGTCTCTCGTATAGTGATCAAGATGATATGGTGAATGATCTTGATACAGTGGCGGACCTATTAGAGACCAATGACCCTAGTAGAATTAACGAGTTAGGACAAGCGCTTGATGATCTGCAAGGCGATCAAGCTAAGTTGGAAATGGGTGGCGTAGTAGCATTTGCAATTCCGAATAGTTTTATCGCTGCCAATGTATTCGGCAAGTTATACACCGAGTCGTACGCAACTCCTGATATTGCAACGGATAGTACAGCAGGCACGGAGGAGCAACGTATTTTAGAAAATGCGCAAAATAGCTCTGTCAGTGCTGTTTCTATCGGAGTTGCGGAAGCGGGTATCTCTCTAGCTAAATATCAGACATTTCTCGGACAACACATCGCGTTTGGTGTCTCACCAAAACTGCAGCGTATTTACACATACGTGTATGAAGCATCTCTAGCTGACTACGATATAACAGACGTACGTGAAAACGGCACTGGCGAAACCATGTTCAATATGGATGCAGGCTTCCTGTGGTTCCATGGTCCGTTACGCGCGGGTATCTCCGCGACCAACTTGATCAGTCGTGACATCGAAACTAAAGCGACCACGTCTGGGCGTACGTATCAATATCAACTAGGACCGCAATACACCGTCGGTTTTGGTTTAGTTGCTGACTACGCGACAATCAGTGTTGACTACGACCTCAATGAAGACAAACGTTACACTAACTTTGAAGACAATACACAAATGCTCAGAATTGGTGGCGAAATTGATATCATGCGTCAGTTAAAACTGCGAGCTGGATGGAAACGCAATCTTGCGTATGACAATCAAGATGACACGCTGACAGCAGGTATAGGTATATCGCCATTGAACCTGTTCCAACTCGATATTGGTGCAAGCTACACCAATGAAGATTCTATGGGCGCCTTTATTAATTTCTTAGGCAGTTACTAAAGGCGAGGGTAGCGCTAGCCACCTCGAATAATTCGTACTATAGTCGGGCTCCTATAAAAAGGAGCCTTTTTTATGTTTGATGATTTACCACCGCTGACACACGAAGAGCAGCAAAAAGCCGTAGAGCGGATTCAAGAGCTAATGGCAGGCGGGATGAGTACCGCGCAGGCAATAAAAGTCGTTGCCGATGACATACGCAAAGCCGCAGCAGAAAACAAACAATAACCCACCTAGAGAGAGCCAATGGCTCTCTTTCTTTTGCCTAAAACAAAGTGGTTACAGAAACTGAAAGTTATATCGAAAGCAATAACATTAAGATTAAGTTCATAAATTACAATGGTTTATGTTGGTTTATTATTCTGTCAATAACTTCTTTCCACTTTGTGGTGTAATTTAATTACACAACTGAAAGTCGGTCGGTGTAAGCGCTCACTATTGCCAGTTAATTATGCTTCTGGGTGATGCCGTCACTGATGCGGACTTTGACCAACGATGTCGCCTTGTCATTTACAGTCACCTATAAATTGGACGGATGGTTTGTATACAAGACTGTAGTTACGCGGTCACGTAAACTGAATCTAATTAATGTAATTAAGATAACGAGAGTTAAACGTGGATGATTTTGTAAGGACTACAATGTTCGACTAGAGGTGTTTTGGTTAGAACCGTTTTTAAGTCGCGCACAGTATCGGCAACACAGAACGTTTGTGCGGACAAAGAAATGGTGTTGGTTTACTTGGCGGCTGATAAAGCCAAGTCGCACGAAGCGCAGACACTGTGGAGCCAGATCGCAAAAAAGTATAACGGGCTAGGAATTACAAGCGTATCAGGTGCTTATGCGGTGTTTAGCCTTAGCTCAGATGGCCTATTTCAACGTGTTAATGAGTGCGTATTATCTGATTTTATGTTTAATATTGTTTCATATCAACGATTTGCGCAAACTTCTACTTTTAGAGGTTTGCATAATGAAATGCCACAAAATGACGAAGAATTATATCTTCCGTGAATTTAAGTGTGGATTAAGCATAAAAGATACAGCAGAGTTATGTTTCAAAAGTGTGAGAACCGTCAAAAGTTGGGACATGGGGCAAGAAATACCACCGGAATGCAAACGGCTAATGAGACTCAACAAAAGGTTGAGATTGCACAGCAGTGAGCAGTGGGACGGCTTCAAAATGTCAGGCGATAGGCTAAAGCTACCAACAGGCCAATATGTCAGCCCACAGCAAATTTTAACGGGAATAGCACTACTTGAGATAGCATCGCCTGACGACTTAAAAACACTATCAAAGTTAGTGAAATATGCACGGGTGATCTCATCATTAAGAGAGATTAAAAATAGGCCAGAATCGCGGAAGTATTGAAGAATGGTGGAATTTACCCCCGTAATACAGAACGGGGGTTTTGCTCCGCTTCTTGGGCCCCTCCCGCGTAGCGAGACCCTCCCAAGAATGCTCGCGAAATCCGAGAAGTATAGACGTTGTTAGTTCTATGGGTTGCAGTGGCTTAAACCGCCTTTGTTGTGGTAATTCTCTGCGAGGCAGATTCTAGCAAGGAGAGGGGGAGGTTGGTGTAGCAAGCAGCAGCGAAGACTAACCGCGCCGATTGGCTGATGTGGTCAATTGGAGTGAGGCGGGCGGCTTGGTGCCTCGTTCGCGCTCCGCACTCACTTTTCCCTATCGGGTCGAAAACCAATCAATAAGACGCCAAACGGCGAACGCGCCGAAAGCTCCAAGAAAAGAGTCAAGAGCCGACATCATACTAAGGCCATCTACCAATTCTATAATCTGTTCTTCGGTCATTTTTTGTTAAACCCACTTTAGTTTGAAAATGGAGTTGCAGCAAAGAGATCATTTTGCTTTGCTTGTTCCTCATAGTCGCCGCAAACGACTAGGCGCGTTGTGTCCTCGTAAGTAAGCTGATAGACACAATCAGTTAATGAACGAAACACATAACCCATTTCCTGCAAATCTCTATTGGTTGTCGTGAACAGCTTAAAGTCATTTTCGAACACATCGATATAAATGAGCTTAAAGGTCTTGTTTCTTATTGGCCTATTATCATCATCAAACACAGCCTGAAGAACTTCACCACTGGCGTACATCTTATAAGCGGATAAAGGATCATTTGGTTTACGGCGACGTTCCCTTTTGTCAGTTGGTAAGGTTGTATTCTCATCAACTTGCGTTTGTTGTGGTTGCGGCGGCGTGGAGTCCACATCAGGAAATAAACCGCCGTTTGATATAAGCATTGCAGGCCCAGCGAATAGGAGTATGGCAGCGAGCCAGACAGTCCAATGTTTCCATATGGGTTTTACGTCCTTTGCTACTGCCTCCTCGACTGCCTTATTAGAGCTAGTATGACTCTGATAAAACGGAAAATATTTTTTCTCGTAAGTCCGAACGTTCTGATTGAGGTCTGTACCATTTGCACCGTTTTTCACCTTTCGTGTGTATGTGTTTTTTGAACCCATTGCGGCGTTTTTAACGCAATAGTAATGAATCTCGACCATGTCTTTAATGTCTCGGTGAACCTTGCGCAAGTTCTGAGTCATCAAAAGTATGTCTGCGCCGTAATGGCGGTGCATTGAATACCATTCCAGAACAGCAGTATTGACTTGACGGCCCAGTACCATGTGAGCCTCATCGATAACATATAGAGGCGCTTGGCCTTTGTCATTCCTCCAAGAATCTCGATAGTGTTCAACACTGGAAAACGGGCGATTATTAGAACCGAAATTGTCTAGTTCACCATCAATTACCACCAATAACTCATCAACAGTTTCTTTACCAAAGACCTTTACAAAATGAGGAATATTGAGAGCTACATTAGTTATGACTTTGCGACCATCTTTCAAAGCGGGGATGATGTGAAAAGCTACAGCTTCGTAACTTTTGCCGCCACCTGGTCGCCCTGTTAATGCGTTAATCATGAGCCTAACCTCGTAAACGGAATCAACTGTAGAACTATTCGAATACCAATTGCTGAAACGATCATTGCTACGGCTTGGGGAAGTCCAACTTGACTAAGTACCCAAGCCGCCTCGGGAGGAAAGCCGCGCATATATTGACTGATGTCGATTGGCTCAAATAGCGCTATGGCTGAAAGTAATATAGTGTCGATAACCGTCATAATTAGGTCAAAAAGCCAATAAACAATATCTTTGACAAGTTCCAAGATGCTCATAAGAAGAGCGTTGAGCGCATCAACAAGTTGCTGAAACAAATCTACTAACCATTCCATAAGTTAACCTCCAAAAATGAGTTTTCGGCAAGTCAAAGCCGCAGTAAAAAGTATGCAAATGCGAATAAAACTAAATACATAATCGAGATTGATATAACTCTCCAAGTCATAAGAGCCAAATCCAAAACCAGACATATCAAGAGCGAAACTAGGTTTAGAGGCGTTGGATAAATCAATGTCCGCAAATGCACTAAGCATACCGTCATAAATCGCATCACGAGTTAAGCCAATGCGCGTGACCATTTCATTAGACAGTGACTCAGTAGTGTGTTGAGAGACATAAGCGGAGCCTGTAACGTCTAATGTGGCATCGGTGTTAGTGATGGCGTCTCGAATTTCATTAATAGATTCAGAACCGTTACCAGTGGACAAATCTTTTAAAGCTGATAAAAGTTGGTTTTGTTTCTGCATCATTTGGTCATGATAATATTGGTCATAATCATCAAGTTGGTTAATAGCGTTAATTGTGTCTTGAGTTCCCTGAATTTCTAGCGTCTTTAACTCGTTCCATATTTCTATTTGCTTATTAGTCCCAGCGACAATTTGATCAAGTTGAGATTGATTAAACTCGTTGTTGTCTTTTAATTCGTCTATGACTTTTTTGAAGTTTGTATTGTTGTCTTCATTGAGACCAGTAAGCAAAACATTGATTTGCTCATTTAACTTTTTGATTTGTTCGCGTTCATCGGATTCAAGGGTAGGAGCGTCGGGTTGGTTAACGATTTCTTGAGATACGTCAGATTTGTTGACCGGGCCGGATTCGACACCTTGTAATGGTTTGGTAGGGTCTTTCATCTCGTAAGGTTCATCGGCATAGGAACCGCCATAACAAACGAACTTATCCTTATCGTTATAGCCGCACTTGGCGGATGGGTCTAAAGGTTGCCCTGAGTCTGGTTGACCGTCACCGGAGGAGTCTTCAGGACAAAGATAAATACCAGAAATTTGTTCACAGCCTTGAGGAACTTGGTCAGGAATATTGCCACCTGCCTCTGATTGTTCACAGGTATTACCAGAAATTGTCGCTGTACCAGAACATGAGCCTGAATTAAGAAAACAAAGTGTCAGAGATGTAGTTAATTCGCATGAATTAGAGCAAAGGCGGGGATTATCGCCTAGATTAAAGTAATCCCATGACGTAGTTGTAGAATTACCGGCAAGGTTTTCACATTGGTTTTTACAAACACCGTCAACTAAAGTTGTGCCAGGTGGACATTCGTAATTTTGGAATGTAATAGTGAAAGATTTGCCAGAACTCCAAGCTTGAGAACAAGCACTATCAGCATAAGTTAAACCCCCTTGTAGAGTTATTGTGCCACTTGAAAAGGTTGGAGAAGAATCCTTGTAATAATTATCGTAATATCCAGTGCGAACTTGAACACAACCAGAAAAAAATGATTGCGCACTAGATTGAGATGAAAATATTTTGTCTTTATATAATCCGCTCGTTATTTGAATCTGAGCAAAAGACGAAAAAGAGAAAAAAAATAAGGATAAAAGTATACGTTTTTTCATTAAGGAACCTATTAAAAAAGGGAGCTTATTAAGCCCCCAATTGATTTTTAGATTCGCATGTTAAAAGCGCATATCAGAGCCGAAAAACCACCTAAAAGTGTGAATATGAGCAACTGCAAATCATAGAGAGCTAACAGCAAGATTAAGCTTTGCCGACTGCACGTTTAGCAAGGCTGATCGCTTTCAAAGCAACAGCGATACCAACGGCAGTGACACCGATAGCAACAACGTTTGTTGATACACCTGAAAAATCCACTTCGGCCCAAAGTGTAGTTAAATCAACAGCTGCATGAGATGATGCAGAAGCAACCAACGCGCCTAGCGCAACGAGTTTAGTTTTCATAACAAATTTCCTTTTATATGAGATTTACAGCTTTTAAAGCGGCCTTTATCGGGAAAGAAATAATCCAACCGAAAAAAACCAGAGCGAAACCGAAAGAATAAAACTCGACAACATCCGCACCAGTTACCGTGGTGTGCTCAGTTAGATAGTTATACTCATCGGCACTTAGTACGACGAGCTGCGAACACGTCTCAATAGGTTCACTAGAGAGATACAAAAAACCGTCTTGGTCAGTGTTAACGCAGCTAGTCATATTGGTTTAACCTTTCATTGAGGCTTGAAAGTGTTTCTTGATTTCTTCCTCAACTGGAATCAGTTCGGTTACGACTGCACCTGCAAGAGGATCATTTGGGTTAATCTCCAAACGAAGTTCGTATTCACGGCGTGGAACAAGTGCACCAGTGCGCTCAAGCTTTAGGGCATACTCGTAATCGACAGCTAGAGGTTGATCCCATTGAGGATTGACATCACCTGATTCACCGATAGTTCGGCGTTTAAATTTCTCAGATTCGATTTTACGAAGTGGTCGAGAAACATTGAGTTGAGCAGAATCGCCGCGAGCGCTATTCCATGTGATATCCATACCCAAAACGAAAACGGCCTTAGACATATTAATTCTCCAATATATGAGTGACTAATTTCCCGTACGTATCAGGGAAAGTGAATTTTGAATTGTCACGGACAAGAGACCCAATTACGGTTTCTATGTCACCATCGTGAAATTCAATGAGTGAGGTTAAAATTTTTCCGTACTGGCGGCGGAGCCAATAAGCAGAAGCAAGCAAATCAAGCGCGGCCTTTTTAGTCGGCTTGGGTTTAGTGTTGAATGGCTCAGAAACAGCAATAGAGGCAGAGAACGCACAAAGGGCAGCGAACGCACCGGATGGGTTAAGCAAAACATCAATGTTCCACTTTTTAAGTTCAACCTCAGAGCGATACCAAACGAGACCAGTATCAGATAATTTTTGTTCCAACGCCTTATTATAAATGCGCCAATAAATACGAGACTCACGAGAGCCTATTGAATATTGTTCGACTGAATAAACAGGCTTGCCATCTACCATACGATCAATTTCATGACAGGGTTTAAGCTTTGGACCACGTCCGCGAATGTTGGTACGAAAGGCATCGTCAAGCCATGCTTTGTAGGCATACTCGCAATCAAAAATACCGTCATAATCATCAAAGGCGAGGTCAACGCGAGCAAGCGTTGTAACGCCTAAAACGTTACTAAGCCAATCATGCAAGGCCCAAGGTCTAAGCTTACTGAACATGTGCTTACAACCAGTACCGTTTATCTGAAAATGGACAGTGTCATTATTTCCCCCGATACCAACGAAACCGCAGAAATCGTCACCGTTGGGAGAGGTCAGCTTGAGAGAGTCAGAGTAAAACTGAAATCCTAAGCCGCGAGGCGCTGATAGCGAAAGACCCAAAACGCGATTAGTAAAGATGCGAAGACAATCTTCCAAATAGTTCATGTAAACAACGCGAAAAGCATCGTTATACGCGTTCATTTCCTCATTTGAGATTGCAACAGTTGGGTTAAACGTTGGAGGAGTAGGGAACTTAGGGGCGCGTGCATGACGTTTAAGCAATGGTTTTTGTTTAGAAGTACGCAATTCCTTTGAAGTTCCTGACGGCAAAGGATCACCCATCGCTTGATAGCAATATTTAAGGTTGCGAATTGGGA
Source organism: Vibrio sp. R11-SG3-ISO3-SZ (assembly GCF_059834345.1). Lineage (NCBI taxonomy): Bacteria > Pseudomonadati > Pseudomonadota > Gammaproteobacteria > Vibrionales > Vibrionaceae > Vibrio > Vibrio sp. R11-SG3-ISO3-SZ. The sequence continues at coordinate 12,913 of NZ_JCBDGX010000016.1, read as the reverse complement.
ACGTGAAACAAACATAATCGATATTAACTTGTTCAGATGGGGACTGAAATTGTTTCATGATGTGTTTAGCATTATTCATCGAACACCCCCATATCTAAACGCTCTTGATAAGTGGTATTGGTGATTGAAACGAGTTCATATGATGGAAATTCAGAATCGCACCATGACTGAAGCAAACGCATAGACTTGAACAAGTCCCAGTCGAGAGAGCCTTTGACCAACACGGAAACCGTGTAATCGGGCATCAAGTCATAGAAAACGATTTGAGGTTGAGTCATAACAAAAACCAAATGAGGTGCCCGAACGACAAAAGACAAGTAAAGCCGAACGGGCTAGATTTCGATTATTAGAAACTGTAATTTCGATTTAGAGAATTTACAAGATGCGAAAAATAGAAATTTAGAGGCTACTATGAGGACAAAGGGAGACATATTATGTACGTAAATAAATTGTTGGATGCCTACAAAACGGCAAAAAACTACATACAAGATAAGCAAATAGCCCATGATTTGAATCTTCAACCAAGCATGATTAGCAAAATGAGAAATGGAACACGCTATGTGTCTGATGAAGAAGCTATTTTTCTCGCGAAAGGCGCAGGAATTGACCCAGAAGTAGCGCTATTGGGCTGTCACGCAGACCGCAACGAAAACCCAAAAATAAAAGCGATGTGGGCGAACATCGCAAAAAAGTATAACGGGCTAGGTTTTCAAAGTTTATCAATGGCTTACACGGCTTTTATGATGGCCAAGGAAGGGCTGTTTTCGTATCTAAATAAGTGCGTATTATCTATCTTATGTTAAATGAGGTTGTTCAAATATAGGGAGCCACGCTCCCTATTCGATCTTTACGGTTAAATACAGCATTGATTAAACATAACTGAATTTACCATAAAATACCTAATAATCAGTTTGTTAATCTGCGATTACCAAACCGCTGATTACTTAGCATTAACCGCCAGCGAGCTTTACCGTAAAGCCTTTCTTTTCTAGATGGGCTTTGATTTTATCTCGCGCGTCGCCTTGGATCTCAATGTTGCCATCTTTAACTGAACCGCCGCAGCCACACACTTTCTTAAGTTCTGCTGCGAGGAGTTTCAATGGCGCGTCATCCAAATCAAGGCCAGTGACAATACTCACGCCTTTGCCTTTGCGGCCTTTGGTTTGACGTTGAATACGCACAACACCGTCGCCTTTTGGGCGTTGTACTTTCTCTTCTTCTGGCTTAATTCGGCCAACTTCTGTTGAATACACTAAAGACATATTACTTCTTCTGTTGCTCTGCTTTTTGTTTCGCGACCAAGTATGCCTCTATGTGCTTCTGAATGGCAAGTTTTCCGCCCTTAAGTAACCTGCCATTGAAAAAACAATACCAAGCGTTGGGTTCGCCTGTATCATTCTTTAGGGTGAAACCATTAAAATTTTCTTGTGCGGGCTGGCCTGAACCTTCACGTTTCGAGTTGATGGAACTGAATTCGCGGGGATCGATAATGGTCGCAGTGTCACAAAACCAATCAATGCTCTTCTTCACCGCCGCCATACTGCCTTGCAGTTGGTGGTTTTTGATTTGCACTTGCCAAATCTCTGTAGAGTTCCCGGCAGTTTTAAGGTTAAAACCTCGATAAGTCGCTACTGGCATAGTATTTATAGTCTTAGTTATGAGTTAAATTAATGATAATTGTAATTCCTTGTTTATCAAGTATCTCGATATGAGTTTGTGCGTTTTTATAGTGAATCCATGAGAAAAAATGTTCGAATAGTGACCGATAACAGCATGAGACAAACATTGACTCGTGCACTCAACAAACAGACGACAATTCAAGACCTTAACCTTGTTACCGATGGGCAATACTCGCACAATTCCGTCTTGGCGATGAGTAATGATTGGAATCGTTTCTACAACTTTTGTCTTAGTCACCATGTTGTCGCGCTGCCAGCCGCCTCGACAGCGGTACGGTTGTTTCTGCAGTCGGAATCGAGAAACAGAAAGTACGCCTCCATTCGTCGTTACAGTGTCACCATAAGTTTGATGCACCGTATATTGGGCTACGACGATCCTGTCAACACCCACTCTGTTAGGCGCTTGATGTCTGAACTTAGCAACGAAAAGCGTGGGGATGCGACATCAAGCCATGCCTTTACTAAATCCTCGCTCGATGCACTGACTGATAAGCTTGAGCGTTCGAATACGCCAATCGATGTTCGAAATCTAGCGATTTACCAAGTGATGTTTGAGTGTTTGTTAAAACGTTCAGAGCTCAAATCGCTTAACGTTGGCAATGTGACGATTGAGTCATCGCAGGGGATTTTGAGCTTGGGTAATGAGTGTTATCGATTGAGTAAAGGTGCGACAGACAAGCTTAATCGTTGGTTGATTTTACGTGGTGTGGCTCCCGGTCCTCTTTTTGTCGCAATAGACAAACATGGTCGGTTTGGTACCGCACCTTTGGATGACTCCTCAATATACCGAATCATGCGCTCAGCGAGTGACAAGCTTGGCTTGGCACTGGATTTTTCTGGTCAGTCTTTACGTGTAGGTGGAGCGATTGAGTTAGCTAAACAAGGTATAAACACGCGTGAGATTCAGACTTACGGTCGTTGGAAGAGCGCTGCTATGCCCTATTACTATGTTGGTAATACAGTGCGAGCAGCGCAAGAAAGGCTCAAATATAAAGTGATCCGCCCTATTGATTGATTGACGTTGTCACGCAGTTGGCGAGAAACTGATGAAATGGCACACCGTCGTTGACCACCATCTTAGGGAACATTGAGATTGGGGTCATCCCAGGGAAGGTGTTGACTTCATTGAGGTAAAGCTCACCCTCTTGTGTCAAAAAGAAATCGATCCGAGAGAGGTGACGCAGCTTCATATGGGTAAAGACCTTTTCAGCGTTGAGTCGAATCATCTGTTGTTGCTGCTCAGTGAGATTAGACGCGACGATATCCGTTGTGGAATGGCTCGTTGCGCTGTATTTTTCTTCGTAGCTGTAAAAGGCATCCGCAGGCGCCTTTACTTCACCGGGTAAGGTAATGTGCAGTTGGCCATCCATTTCGTAGGCCGCCACTTCGAGTTCTCGTGGCTTCACGGCTTTTTCGACCAAAACCTGATCGGAAAATGTGAACGCGTCTGCAATCGCCGTACGCAACTGATCGATATTAGTGACCTTGTAACAACCAACGGAAGAGCCCTGTCTCGCCGCTTTGACAAACACACTACCCCAGTTTTCAAAGGCTTGCTTACTCTGCTGATAAGTTTCTTCTGTGTTTTCTGTGAGAAACAAGTAAGGTGTGTTGGGGATGCCTAATGCGTCGTACCAAAGCTTAGAGGTGATCTTATTGAAGCTGTTGGTGCTCGCCTCAGGTCCACAGCCTAGATAAGGAATCCCTGATAGCTCGAGCATAGATTGAATATCACCCGTCTCCCCAGGGTAACCGTGTATGCACGGGACGACAAAATCGAGCGTGATGGCATCGGTTGCGGTATTTAAGGTGCCTGCATTGGTATCGAGATAGACTAACTCATCATCTTCGGTATGCCAGCCATCAGAGCGCATTTCAACGCGTACGACGTTAAACCCATCCGTCAAGGTAAGTTGTTCTTGCAGGTAATTGGCTGAAACGAGTGAGACTTCGTGCTCAGATGAGCCGCCGCCACAGAGTAATAAGATGTTGGTCGTCATTGATGGTCTTTCCGTAATGCAACAAAGAGGCTTATCCGATCTTAATGAAAACTCGGGAGCGTTTACACGTTTTTCGCCTATTCATATCGAGTTAGTTGGTTAGTTGTTGAATTTCTAAGCGAATAATAAGAAGAGTCATGAAAAAAGGGGCGCTTGGCCCCTTTCATTCTATCAGTTTAGTTTGTTGAGCGTCGGGTACTGAGAGTTCTTAATATCATCGATGCTCTTAACAAATGGCTTGAGTGCTTGCAGTTCGGCTGGCAATTCACTCACTGCCTTTTTGGCATCCGCACGCGTCGCATAATCCCCATAAAGCACGGTGTACCATTTTGTACCGTTCACGACTTTGTAGTTTTCCCAAATCGGTTGATCACCTTGAGGTAGTTGTCGAGCAAACTGGTCCACTTTCGTTTGTGACCCTACGGCCGCGACTTGAATCGTAAAACCAAAACGTGGATTCATCGCTTTCTGTTTAGCTGTCGGCGGTATGATTGCAACAGCAGGCTTGCTTTGTGGCTGCTTTTTCACCACTTGCTTGCTAGATTCTGGTGACATTTTCACAACATTAGGCTTGACGTTACTTTCGGTCACATCTTTTGCCATGCCCTGCTCAGAGACGACAGGTTTGGCGACAGATGCCGTTTGGTAATCTTCACGGTAGCTCTCTGAGCTGACATCGGTGACGTAATCACTGGATACACAAGCGGAGAGAACGACGGACAGGCCTACTATTGCGATTTTTTTCATGGGATATTCGAATGCCTTAAACTAGAAATTACTGTAAATCATGCCGTTAGATAATCGTATAATCAACCCAACAATGAAATTATATACCAAGACTCTTGTGACACATGACACAAAGTCAGTGAGCAACACAGTGATCTGATTAAAACTACGTCAAACTCAAGCAGCGAATGGGCCTAACCTCGGATACCATAAAGAGAGTTAGATTCAAGGAGTGTCACGTTATGTCCAGTATCGCTGCGTTACTCAAGCCTTCGTCAGTCGCCGTCATCGGCGCCTCTTCGCGACCGATGAGAGCGGGCAACATCGTGATGAAAAACTTATTACAAGGTGGGTTTGAGGGCGCAATCATGCCTGTCACACCTCGTTATTCCTCTGTTTGTGGTGTGCTCGCCTACCCGACGATTGACTCGCTGCCGATTGTTCCGGACGTCGCGATTTTATGTACTAGCGCAAAGTACAATGTTGAGCTGATACGTCAGCTCGCCGACAAACAAGTCAAGGCCGCGATCATTCTTTCGGCGGACATGCACCTCCCTGACCAAGACGGCATCACTCATCAATCACGCTGTTTAGAGATAGCGCGGGCCGCTGGCATGCGCTTGCTTGGTCCTAATAGCTTGGGACTCATCCTCCCTTGGCATCATTTTAATGCTTCGTTTTCCCCTGTGATGGCGCAGAAAGGCAAAATTGCGTTCATTTCCCAGTCTGCAGCCATGTGTACCACCATTTTGGACTGGGCCAACGACAAAGACATCGGATTTTCCGCATTTATTTCGATTGGTAATGCCAGCGATGTCGATTTTGCCGATCTTCTCGATCATCTTAGCACCGACACTAACACTGATGCGATCTTGCTCTATGTCGATACCATCAAAGATGCCAGACGGTTTCTTTCTGCCGCGCGTGCGGCATCACGTAACCGCCGCATACTGGTGCTCAAAGGCGGGCGAACAAAAGCCGGACGCGCCGCTGCGAAAGCACACACAGGTGGCGATGACACGCTTGATATTATCTATGATTCGGCGATTCGACGTACAGGTATGCTGCGCGTCAATAATTCACATGAACTGTTTGCAGCCGTTGAGACGCTGACTCACTCCGTGCCTTTGCGCGGCGAACGATTGGCCATCATTACCAATGGCGGTGGCCCAGCGATTATGGCGGTGGATACGCTGCTCGAACGCGGCGGCAAACTTGCGCAGTTGTCTGAAGAAATGATGTTGCGTTTAAGCTCCGCGTTGCCGCCCAGCTGGAGCCAAAGTAACCCCATTGACATGGTTGGCGACGCAGACCGTTTGCGCTATGTGAATACGCTTAACGCTTTGATGGATACAGATTGTGCGGACGCCATTTTGATTATGCACAGTCCCTCAGCCGTGGCGGAGTCGGAGCAGACCGCACGAGCGATTGTCGAAGCGGTCAGAGCTCATCCTCGTCATCGACGTTTCAACATTTTGACCAATTGGTCTGGCGAGTTAACCGCCAAACCCGCGCGATTGCTGTTTACCCAAGCGGGCATTCCTACCTATCGTACTCCGGAGAGCGCTGTGGTGGCCTTCATGCATTTGGTTGAGTACAGACGAAATCAAAAACAGCTGATGGAAACCCCAACCACCGCAGAACCTATCGAGATCAATGATAGAAATGAAGCAAAAGTATGGATCAATGAGCGCTTAGAGCAACATGATGTCCGCCACCTCGATACTCATCAAATAGGGACATTACTCAAGCACTATGGGTTCAATGTGCTGCCGACATGGCTTGCGTCCGATGCGAGTGAAGCAGTGCATATCGCCGAAAGCATTGGTTATCCTGTTGCGGTAAAGCTTCGCTCGCCTGACATTGCGCATAAATCCGATGTACAAGGAGTAATGCTTAATCTAAGAAATAGCCAAGAGGTGGCAAATGCGGCGCAAGCGATACTGGACCGAACGCAGCTTTCTTACCCTTCCGCCAATGTTCATGGTTTGATTGTGCAGGGCATGGCGAAATTGGCCGGCGGTGAAGAGATTCGTATTAAGATCAAACATGACAATACCTTCGGACCAGTAATTCTTATCGGTCAGGGTGGCTCCGAATGGGACGAAGCGATCGACGCGGCCGCCGCTTTACCGCCGTTGAATATGGCGTTGGCGCGTTATCTTATCGTCATTGCGATTAAAAATGGCAAGATTCGTCTACAAAAACTCCCAGAACCGATGAACATACAAGGGCTCTCTGAGTTTTTAGTCCGTCTGTCTCAATTAGTGGTGGATTGCCCTCAAATTCATGAACTGGATATACATCCAGTCTTGGCAAATGGCTCACAATTTACCATCCTCGATGCGGATCTTACATTACGACGCTATCAAGGCGACGCCCAGCAGCGTTTGGCCATTCGACCGTATCCAGTAGAGTATGAAGAGTCGATTACATTGAAAAACGGTGACTCCCTACTCCTTCGTCCAATCTTGCCTGAAGATGAGCCGCTTCATGCGGATTTTATTCACAACGTCAGCAAGGAGGATCTCTACAAACGCTTCTTTACGGATGTGGGGGAATTTAATCATGAAGCGCTGGCGAATCTAACCCAAATTGACTATGACCGAGAGATGGCGTTTGTGGCAGTGCGTCAAGAGCAAGGTCAGCCGCAAATCATTGGCGTGTCACGCGCGTTAATCAACCATGACAACACCGATGCCGAGTTCGCGATTTTGATCCGCTCCGATCTTAAGGGGATCGGCTTAGGTAAGGTGTTGATGCAAAAGATCATTGATTATTGCCACCATAAGGGCACCAAGCAAATGTCCGGTATGACCATGCCCACCAACCGCGGTATGCTAATGCTGGCGCAAAAACTTGGCTTCACCCTTGATATTCAGTTTGAAGATGGGGTCGCGGATATGGTGTTACCCTTGAATTAACGAGCCAAGTGTTGAAATCCGTGAGTTGATATTAGATTTTCGCCAGAGACTTCCAGTTTTTCTTCAGGTATTGGATGCACCAAGACTTGGCTTCGCCCATTTTATTGCGCTTCCAAGCTAAGACGATGTCGATGGTGACAGGTTCGGTATCGGTGATCTGTTTGAGCTCCCCTTTTTCAATCAAGCTTTGCGCCAGTTCGGCAGGCAGCGTTCCTATGCCTAGACCACTGCGCAGAGCATCGACTTTGGCAGCAAAGGTCGTGACGGTCAAACGCGGTTGGCGCTGCATCACATTGATGCTGATTGCCGGTTGCTCTCTTGCCGTATCCGCAATCGCAATAACACGATACTTCTCACGTGCAGATTCATTAAATGCGCCTGAACGTTTGTGTACGTAGTGATCACTGGCCGCGACCCAAATCATTTTCATTTCCCCTAATATTTCAGCCTTAACGTCATGGGGAAGCGCATCCAGTTTCGGACACACTAACAGGTCAGCTCGACCCGTACTCAATGCCTCCCAACTGCCGGCTAAAATCTCTTCTTGCAGTTTGACTCGAGTTGAACTGACATTGCCAAGTGCATCGACAAGGGGGAAAAAGTTGTGAACAGGAATGATGCCATCGAACGCGAGTGTAATATCGAGCTCCCACCCATTGGCTATCACACTGGCGTCATTGACGAGTTTCTCTGTCGCCGCCAATATGGCCCTACCTCGTTCGAGAATCAGTTTGCCTGCCTCAGTGAAATTCGCTTTGTGCCCAGAGCGATCAAAGATGGTGATATCGAGGTCTTGTTCGAGTTTCTGAATTTGATAGCTCAAAGATGATGGCGCTTTATCCAATTCATTCGCGGCGGCCGCAAAGCTTCCTCTTCGATCAATCGCGTCCAATATGTGTAAGGCTTCTAACGTTATCGGGCTTTGCATCGCTTACATTCCTATAAATGAGAATCATTATTGTGACCCGCGTCTCACTAATGAAGTCTTGTTTTTACTAGTACGCTGACTATTCTACAAGTTTAAGTTTATGTTTTATATATGAAATATTGATAGGATTCATTCTAATTCCAAAAGTTCAAATCAAAAGTGATATTGATAACGATAGTAATTATCATTTAGATCCAATAAAATTCAGGCCGTTCAACCAAACCTAATGGATTTAAGGTAATTATAAATGTATAAGAAATCACTATTGTCGGCTTCGATTGTTTTAGCCCTAACAACGAGTGCGTATGCACAAGAGTATGCCCTATTTGACGAGGTTGTGGTATCGGCAACGCGTACTGATCAGCAGCTTAGTGATGTTGCTGCATCGGTTGCGGTGATCGATAACGACGAAATCGAAAGTAATATGACCACAGGTCTTGAGGATTTGTTCAAGTACACACCGGGTGTGAGTGTACAGACAAACTCTCGTCAAGGTGTGCAAGGCATCAATATTCGCGGCATGGAAGGTAACAGAATTCAAGTTTTGGTGGATGGCGTCAACCAAACCAACCAGTTCGCGCCAAGCGGTGGTCAGTCGTACAACTTTATCAACTCTTCACGTATTGATGTAGACACTGACCTGCTAAAATCGGTTGAAGTGGTTAAGGGGGCCGCCTCTTCCCTTTATGGCTCAGGCGCTATCGGTGGGATCGTCGCTTTTCAGACCATCGACCCGAGTGATTTACTGAAAGGTCGAAGTTTTGGTGGCCATGCTAAGTTCAATTTCTCATCTTCTGACAATACGTTCAGTGAGTCGATTGCACTTGCCAACAAAACAGGCAATTTAGAAAGTCTCGTCGCCTACACGCGCAGGGATGGGAATGAAGTGGATAACTTTGGCGAGCCTGATGAGCAAGACACCACGGCTAACAGTTTATTGGTTAAGCTTCAATACCAAGCGTCAGATGATCACCGTTTCGAGTTTACGGGTAATATCTTGCACGATACGGTAGACACGCAGTTTATTAGCGACAGCTACAGTGATTACAACGGTGACGATACGACCGACAAGCAGCAGATCGGCATTAAACACATTTGGAATGCAGACGCGTCTATTGCAGACACGGTGACCTGGCAGTTGGATTGGTTGAGCAAAGAAGAAAATGGTGTGACCAATCGTACCTCAAATGGTGGAATGTTCTTACCAACGGCCGGTAACGTGCAGCGTAAAGATTACCTCTATTCCGACGAAGGCTTCCAGTTTGACGCGCAGTTTGATAAAGGATTTAACCTAGGTTCAACGGAGCACTTCCTCGTCTACGGACTGTCGTTTGCCGATAAGGATATCAAAAACATCAATAACGAATACAACTCGATTGATGATGACAAAACGATTTTCTACATTCCTTCTGCTTCTGAACGAAACTACGGCTTATTTATCGAAGATACGATCACCATTGGTCAACTTACGCTGACTCCAGGTGTCCGTTTTGACAGTTTTGAGACAAAACCTGGCGACAGCTCGGAAAACCCAAGTGAAAACCCAGCGTCTGATTACCAAAAGTTCTCCGATTCTGCTCTCACTGGACGTCTAGGTGCGGTGTATGCACTGAATAAGCAGCACAAACTCTTTGCTCAAGTGAGTCAAGGTTTTAGAGCCCCTGATTTCCAAGAGTTGTACTACTCCTATGGCAACCCTAACTATGGCTACATCAATAAGCCTAACCCTGATCTTGAGGCAGAGAAGAGTGTCTCGTATGAGTTAGGCTGGCGCCATAACACAGAGAACTCAGCTACAGAGTTGGCCGTGTTCTACAGTGACTACGACAACTTTATCTCTAGCGATACGGTCAGCGGTTCATTTACGCCAGCGGATCCTGCAGTTATTCAATACATCAACATTGATCAAGCAACCATCAAAGGTGTAGAGCTCTCAAACACATTCTATTGGGATGAGCAGTTGCCACTTAACGGGATCAGTACGCGTGTTGCCGCGGCTTACACCGAGGGTGAAGATGGAGAAGGTAAACCACTTAACGACGTGACACCATGGAACACTGTGGTTGGCCTCAATTACGACGCACCTGCTGGTACTTGGGGTAGCGCGTTGACTGTCACCTATAACGCGGAGAAGAAAGCCAAAGACATCAACTCTGAAGGCTCAACTCGTGGAGATTACATCGGTATTGATGCCGCGACCATTGTCGACCTAACGGCTTACTACGTACCAATGAAAGATCTGACGCTACGCGCCGGACTCTTCAACGTAACGGACGAAGAATATTACGAGTGGAATGATGTCAAAGGCTTTGTAGAAGAGGACAAAGATTTTACTCAACCGGGTCGTAACTGGGCAATCACGGCTAAGTACGAATTCTAAATATTGACGACGTCAAAAACAAAAAAGCTCCCTTTTTAATAAAGGGAGCTTTTCTTTGGTTTCCAATAAAAGTGAACAAAAAAGGGTTGGAATCCATTAAGCGTTTGAGCTAGCCATCTCTTTCTTAACCATAAGCGCAGCAGCGACGATGAAAGCGACGATTAAACCTAGTTCCATTATGAACCTCGTTGATTTGTTGAAAATACCGAATTTAAACTTCGGCAATTCTAACAGTTTACGTCGTCGTGCAAAGTTCAAATGTTCACTTTTTTGCCAGTTTTATCGACTCAGTTCAAAAAAGCTGCGCTATGATTTATTTTTGACACATAAATCCGTCTTATCTTTGAGATAACATATGCCTTTATTACAAATAATTAACATTGAGCAGTGAGTGCTTGAGACTATCACTGTCCGAGTTCTGGTTTCACCCACACTGAACTAAAATCAAACCAACCCAACGCGTTACACTGCGCATTTTGCAATGAACCGCATTGATCTTTACTCACTCCCAACCAACAGTGGAACATCGGAATTAACTGCATTCTTTCCACAAGAGACTGCCCTAGCGCTTTAGCGGGAAAAGGTCGGTTTTGATCACTTTGCCAATCAATCACAAGTTGCTGCCAATATTGAAAGTCATCTGACTGGCTCATCGCTTCAATATCGCTGTAGCTGAGTAACCAAGCAGCCAATGCATCATCACGATTGTTAGTGATGCCCATCGCTTTAACCCAGATATCCACATCGGCGAGATCAGGTGTCTCGTGCTCATAACGAATGAGGCGAACTAATACCTTGTCTTGTTTGAGAACACGCTCTATACACTTAACCAAAGTCGGAAACATCGGGTGTTGCGATTGGTAGGCAACCGTCACCTCTCGCTCTGTTGAGGGAGCTTCGACAGCGTCGGTTTTTATGTGGTGATACCAACCTGGCTTGAGTCCATGTGCCGGCAGAGCGCCCAACTCGACTAATTTCTCATCAGGAATTTGTTTAAATAAATTGAGCGTGGCTAGGCGGTCATGGAAATAGCTTGCCCATTGTGACTCTTTAGCTAGTCCCGTTTTACGATTGAAGAGCAAAAAGGTACAACCCGGGTCTAGCTCGACATTATCTGTGACACGCTCAATGCCAGTCGCAATTGGCTGTGAAAGGCTCGGAAAAATCATTGAAGAGAGCGCACGCTCAATCACCCATACTTCCACACGATCGAGTAAAGGTCGGTAGCCAAAATACCCATCGTGCGCTTGAAGTACCAGACGTTTGGCATCATTTTGAACCACTTTGAACGGTCCTGTACCAATGGGAAACGCGTCATAATCGTCTTGTTGGTCTCGCTCTGGCAACGTGATCTTCGCACTCGACTCTGCTAACAGAACAGGCAAATGGTAATCAGGCCTAGAAAGGTATACATCAATAGTGTTAGCGTAACGACACTCAACGCATTCGATATGAGAAAAGAGCGTGTTTTGGCTCAATCGGCGCAGAACGGACAAAATGTGCTCAATAGTAAGCAACTCTCCGTTGTGAAAGCGTACCCCGCTACGAATGTAAAAGCGCCAATGCTGCGGTGTCACCAACTCCCAATTGTGCGCAATATCCGGCTCGATACGCTCTTGATCGCCAATTTTAGTTAAACCGCTGAATATCTGCGTGATGATGTGCAGCTCTGAACGGCGAACCCTTTTAGCGGGATTGAGAGTGGATAAGGGGCGATAGTAGGGTAAGCGAATCACCTGCTCACCTTGCTGGTGGACCACGCCTAAGTAGCTTTCAATCACTTGAGCTAACTTAGCGGTATCTTGATCGAGCGCTTTGAGCGCTTGGCTGATTTTTCCCTCATCTAAATATCGGCGAGCTAGAGTTTCGCTGACGTCACTGCGGCTACGTTTGAACACCAACTGGGAGAGCTTGCCGCGCCCCGGTGCTGGGTGCCACTCAAGCCACCCCTCTTCTTCCATTTTATTCAGCACGATTCGCGCATTTCGCCGTGTGCAGAATAAGATCTCTGTGATCTCTTCTAGTTGGACACCACAATCTTTGCCTTGGTAGTGCTCAAATAAAGTTTCGAACTGGACGCGTAATCTTGGGCTACTCATAAAGGGGAAATTCGTTGGTTTTGGATTCCAAACTAGTTTCCTCATTTATGAGCTCACATGCAAGTTTTGATATCTCACCCCAATACCGAGTTCTATGATATTGCGATACCTAATTGCTCGGCAACTTGGGTTAATTGATGGGCGTTATCGAGCGAGATTGACCAGCTAGCTTCAGAC
>NZ_JCBDGX010000015.1:0-11417 GCF_059834345.1 Vibrio sp. R11-SG3-ISO3-SZ | reverse complement strand
TAGGCGCGCGCATATCGGCGACGAAATCGGCGATGGTCACATCCACTTCATGTCCAACCGCACTGATAATCGGGATTTGACTCGCCGCAATCGTTCGCGCTACGACCTCGTGGTTGAAGCACCATAAATCTTCTAGAGAGCCCCCGCCACGACCGACGATCAAGACATCACATTCGTTACGACTGTTGGCACAGCCAATGGCTTGCGCGATTTGAATCGCGGCATCGTCACCTTGTACTAATGTCGGGTAAATAATCACCGGCAGTGAAGGGTCACGTCGCTTCAGTACATCCAGAATATCGTAGAGCGCCGCACCTGTTTTCGAGGTAATGATGCCAACCCGTTTCGGGTGCTCAGGCAGCGGCTTCTTATTAGTCTGTGCAAACAGGCCTTCAGCGGCTAGCTTCATTTTAAGCGCTTCAAACTCTTGCTGGAGTCGGCCATCGCCTTCCGGCTGCATGCTTTCAATGATCAACTGATAATCGCCGCGAGGTTCATACAACGAGAGACGCGCTTTGACTAATACTTGATTGCCGTTAGCCGGCTTGAACGTGACACGACGATTATTGCCGCGAAACATCGCGCATTTGACTTGAGCTCGGGAGTCTTTAAGGGTGAGATACCAGTGACCAGACACCGGGGCAGAGAAGTTGGAGATCTCTCCGACCAACCAAACGATACCCATTTCGTTTTCAAGCAGCAGGCGAACTTCTGCGTTGAGGCGAGAGACAGTGAAAATGTTTTGATTGGTGGATGCAGGCACAGCTAATCCCATGGACGTGGGTATGGAAATTAGCGGCAATATAATACATAGCAAGGGGGTGATTGCAAATAAAAAGTAGAAAAATGTGTAGCCAAGCGTTTGCGTTGACCGTATAATCCGTCCGCAATATCTAATCCAAATGCAACATTGTTCTCGCACACTCTAGTGTGAATAGGTTGCCCTCATTATGCGAAACGATGAGATTGGATTGTTCTTTTTACTCCTCTAATTGTGAGATATTGCAAATGCTAAGAATTGCCAAAGAAGCGCTGACATTCGACGACGTACTGCTTGTGCCAGCACACTCCACCGTTCTCCCAAACACAGCTGATCTTCGCACTCAGTTGACGAAAAATATCACTCTTAATATTCCGATGATTTCTGCGTCTATGGATACCGTGACGGAAGCCCGTCTGGCTATCGCTCTTGCGCAGGAAGGTGGCATTGGCTTTATCCACAAGAACATGTCGATTGAGCAGCAAGCGGCAGAAGTTCGTAAAGTTAAGAAATTTGAAGCGGGTGTGGTCACTGACCCTGTTACCGTTAACCCTGAAGCGACCATCGCGGATGTGGTTGCACTGACAGACAAGCACGGCTTTGCAGGCTTCCCTGTTGTCACAGAGAACAAAGAGCTGGTCGGTATTATCACCGGTCGTGACGTGCGCTTTGTTACCGACCTCACTAAGAAAGTCTCTTCAGTGATGACGCCAAAAGAGAGCCTTGCTTCAGTAAAAGAAGGGGCAACTCGTGCTGAAGTGCAAGAGAAGATGCACGAAGCGCGCGTTGAAAAAGTGTTGGTGGTTAACGATGAGTTCCAACTCACAGGTATGATCACCGCAAAAGACTTCCACAAAGCAGAACGTAAACCGAACGCGTGTAAAGATGAGCGCGGTCGTCTTCGTGTTGGTGCGGCAGTGGGTGCTGGCACGGGTAACGAAGAGCGTGTTGCGGCATTGGTTGAAGCGGGTGTTGACGTGCTTTTGATCGACTCTTCACACGGCCACTCTGAAGGTGTTCTTAACCGTATCCGTGAAACTCGCGCGGCATACCCTAATCTCGATATCATTGGCGGTAACGTAGCAACGGGTGCCGGTGCGAAAGCCCTTATCGATGCAGGCGTTAGCGCAGTGAAAGTCGGTATCGGCCCAGGTTCTATCTGTACCACTCGTATCGTAACGGGCGTGGGTGTCCCTCAGGTAACGGCCATCGCTGATGCATCGGAAGTGGCAAATCAACACGGTATTCCCGTTATCGCTGACGGCGGTATCCGTTTCTCAGGCGACATCTGTAAAGCTATCGTTGCTGGCGCATCGTGTGTGATGGTGGGCTCGATGTTTGCGGGTACTGAAGAAGCCCCGGGTGAAGTGATTCTTTACAACGGTCGTTCTTACAAAGCCTATCGTGGTATGGGTTCATTGGGCGCGATGTCTCAAGGTTCTTCTGACCGTTACTTCCAAACGGACAATGCCGCAGACAAGCTTGTCCCTGAAGGCATCGAAGGACGTATCGCGTACAAAGGCCGCCTAAAAGAGATCGTTCACCAGCAAATGGGTGGTCTACGCTCAAGCATGGGCCTAACGGGCAGCGCGACGATTGAAGCCATGCGTACCAAAGCTGAGTTCGTTCGTATCTCTGGTGCTGGGATGGCGGAATCTCACGTCCACGATGTTCAAATTACTAAGGAAGCACCAAACTACCGTCGCGGTTAATTTCTTAGACAAGAAACCCTCGACGAAAACGTTTGCTTTTCCTTGAAGCATTGAAGAGAGGCGGGTACACTCGCCTCGTTTTCTTAACCCAGCTTAAAAAGACTGCTCAAATGACCAAAAATATTCATGACCAACGTATCTTGATCCTCGATTTCGGATCGCAATACACCCAACTTGTCGCACGTCGTGTACGTGAAATCGGTGTCTACTGTGAACTGTGGAGTTGGGACGTTGAAGAATCAGATATTCGTGAGTTCAACCCAGACGGTATCATCCTATCTGGTGGACCAGAAAGCGTCACCGAAGAGAACTCGCCACGTGCTCCTCAATACGTATTTGACTCTGGTGTGCCAGTGCTCGGTGTGTGCTACGGCATGCAGACAATGGCAGAGCAGCTAGGTGGTAAAGTTGCAGGTTCCAATGAACGCGAATTTGGCTATGCGCAAGTCAAAGTGTCAGGCGAATCTTCACTATTTAAAGACCTAGACCTGACCCAAGATGTTTGGATGAGTCACGGTGACAAGGTTGTTGAGATTCCAGCAGACTTCGTCAAAGTGGGCGAAACGGACACCTGTCCTTACGCGGCGATGGCCAATGAAGAGAAAAAATACTTCGGCGTGCAGTTCCACCCTGAAGTGACGCACACCAAGCAAGGCCTACAAATGCTTGAGAACTTTGTGCTTGGCGTGTGTGGCTGTGAGCGTCTTTGGACCTCTGAATCCATTATTGAAGATGCGGTTGCTCGCATCAAAGAGCAAGTGGGTGATGACGAAGTTATCCTTGGTCTATCCGGCGGTGTTGACTCTTCGGTTGTGGCGATGTTGGTTCACCGCGCAATTGGCGACAAGTTAACTTGTGTCTTCGTTGATAACGGTCTGCTACGCCTAAACGAAGGTCAACAAGTGATGGATATGTTTGGCGATAAATTTGGCCTAAACATCATCAAAGTCGACGCAGAAGAGCGTTTCCTTGCCGCACTAGAAGGCAAGTCGGATCCTGAAGAGAAGCGTAAGACCATCGGTCACGTCTTTGTTGACGTGTTTGATGAAGAGTCGAAGAAGCTGAAAAACGCGAAATGGTTAGCGCAAGGCACCATCTACCCAGACGTGATTGAGTCTGCGGCGTCAAAGACGGGCAAAGCACACGTGATCAAATCTCACCATAACGTGGGTGGTCTACCTGAAGATATGGCGATGGGCTTGGTTGAGCCACTACGTGAGCTGTTTAAAGATGAAGTACGTAAGATCGGTCTAGAATTAGGTCTACCTTACGACATGCTATATCGCCACCCATTCCCAGGACCGGGTCTTGGTGTGCGCGTACTTGGTGAAATCAAGAAAGAGTACTGTGATTTACTGCGTCGTGCGGATGCGATCTTCATTGAAGAGCTGCATGCTGCTGACCTTTACCACAAAGTCTCTCAAGCGTTCACGGTCTTCCTACCGGTTCGTTCTGTAGGCGTTATGGGTGATGGTCGTAAGTACGACTGGGTTGTGTCACTGCGTGCAGTCGAAACCATTGACTTTATGACCGCGCATTGGGCACACCTACCGTATGACTTCCTTGGTAAAGTCTCTAACCGTATCATCAACGAAGTAGACGGCATTTCTCGCGTGGTTTACGACATCTCAGGTAAGCCGCCAGCGACGATTGAGTGGGAATAATTTTTCCGACTAATGTTAAGAACCAGCCTGATAGGCTGGTTTTTTTTCGTCTTTGGATGAGCGGCCAAGCAAAAAAATAGAGGCAAACCTTGGTTTGCCTCTATTGATGACCGAAACGGTCGTCCACTGCTTTTTACTTATCGATTAGGTTGAAGGTTGCTCAACGCTCTTGGTTTTTGATTCCGCTTCTGCTTTCGGATCGAGTCCTGTTTTTCTGCGGTATTTTTCTTCCCAGTAGTCAGCGCCTTTGATGCCAAGTTTCACTGGGTTGAACGTGTACTCTTCAACACCTTGTTTTTGCTGCTCTTCGTAGTCATTCAGTGCCTTTAGGGCAGGTTTTGACATAAAGAAGATGATCAAAATACCGACAATGTTTAACCACGCCATCAAGCCTACACCGACGTCACCCATCGCCCATGCGAGGTTTGCGGTTTTGACGGTGCCGTAGAATACCACGGCAATCAACGCGACTTTAAGGATGAACATCAAGCCGTCAACTTTGAAGTGGCGACGAATGTACGCAACGTTGGTTTCTGCGATGTAGTAGTACGCCAGAATCGTTGTGAAGGCAAAGAAGAACAGCGCGATAGCGATGAACGGTTTTCCGATGCCTGGCAGTGCACTTTCAATCGCCATTTGAGTAAATACTGGGCCGTTCGCCGCAATATCAGCCGCGACATTCTGGATGATGAAGCCCTCTGCACCGTGAACGTTATACGCGCCAGTGATCAAGATCATGAATGCCGTGGCTGAACAAACAAGCAAAGTATCAATGTAGATAGAGAAAGATTGCACTAGGCCCTGCTGAGCTGGGTGCTCAACACTTGCCGCTGCCGCCGCGTGAGGTCCTGTACCTTGACCCGCTTCGTTTGAGTAAACACCACGTTTAACACCCCAGCCAATCGCAGCACCCACACCGGCCATCGGTGTGAATGCATCACCGATGATCATTGAGAAGATGCGTGGCACTTCACCAATGTTCAGTAGGATGATGATGAAAGCGGTGACGATGTACGCCAATGCCATGAAAGGCACGACAATCTGAGTAAAACTCGCAATGCGTTTTACACCACCAAAAATGATAAACGCAAGAACGATAGAAATCAGTGTGCCGGTGAAGATTTTCGCGAAACTAAAGGTGCCGATGGCCGTTTCGATCATGTCACCTGAGCCAAATGCAGCTTCGACTGCGTTACCGATACTGTTCGATTGCACACCAGGAAGTAGGAAGCCACACGCAAAAATGGTCGCGACTGCAAAAATCCATGCATACCATTTTTGACCCATTGCTTTCTCGATGTAGTAAGCCGGACCACCACGGAATTCGCCGTTATCTTCTTCTTTATAGATTTGCGCCAGTGTCGATTCTGCATACGCGGTTGCCGCGCCAAAAAATGCGACTGTCCACATCCAGAAGACAGCACCTGGGCCGCCAAAACCGATCGCTGCAGCGACACCTGCAATGTTACCTGTACCGACACGACCAGAGAGTGAAACGGCCAGAGCCTGGAATGAAGAGATGCCTTTAGAAGAACTTTTTCCAGACAGAAGCAAACGCCACATTTCGGTGAAGTGTCGAACTTGTACAAATCGAGTCATGATTGAATAGAACAAACCCGCGCCCAAGCACAAGTAAATCAGTGCCGGGCTCCAGATAATCCCATTCATAAAATCAACAAATGACTGCATATGAATTTCCCTGTTAGTTGTTGAGTCCCTTTAGCGACAAAACGGCATATCGTTTAAAGGGGTGTTGTGTTTAATTTCGAACAGCATATTAACCTTTTTGTAACCTTAATGTTAAATCATTTATCTATTAATCTTGTTTGGCGTGACTCCATCCACAAAATTCCAGTCAGAAGAGAAATGATAGGTTAAAACTTCATCGTTTAGTCTTCTAGTGCCAAAACTGAGAATGGTAAAACGCATCTGGTGGTCGATGCGTTTTATGGAAAAGCGAAAATTCTATTTGTTAAATGTGCTGATAATGTCGGTTAATTCAGTGAATGCTACTATTTGCCGTAGCGGCTCATGCTCAGTTGCGGGTATTGATGACGATCTCCGGTGACAAGGTCGGTTAATATTTCGGCGGAGCCACACGCCATCGTCCATCCTAGCGTACCGTGACCAGTATTAGTGAAGAGGTTACTCAGTGGTGTTGGGCCAATGATCGGCGTGCCATCGGGCGTCATTGGGCGAAACCCACTCCAATATTGCGCTTGATCAAAAGAGGCACCGCGAGGGAATAGGTTGCTGACGACATGATTGAGCGTCGCCAGGCGTTTGGCCGTTAGCTTACCGTCAAAGCCAGCCAATTCAGCCATACCCGCCACGCGGATTCTGTCATCAAAGCGCGTTAGGGCGACTTTGTAGGTCTCGTCCATAATGGTGGAAGAGGGGGCATACTGATCATCACTGACAGGTAAGGTAAGCGAATAGCCTTTGACGGGGTATATTGGGAGGGTTAGCCCCAGCGGCTCTAATAATGCCTTGCTGTAACTGCCCATTGCGACAACGAAGGTATCGGCGGTGAAATCACCGGCATCCGTGTGAATGGCGCAGACACGTTGCTGAGACGCAGTTAGACGTTGAATACGGGTATTGAAATGAAACTGCACGCCAGCCTCTTCACACAGACGCTGGAGCTCTTGGCAAAAAAGGTGGCAGTCACCGGTTTCATCGTCCGGTAAATAGAGACCGCCGACCAGCTCACCCTGCATATGAGCCAAACCGGGCTCTTGGTTAAGGCACTGATTAGCATCGAGCAGTTCAAAGCGAGTGCCTGCCTCGGCAAGCAGCGCCATGTCCTTTTCTACCGCTTGCAATTGCTGAGTATGACGAAACAGTTGCAGTGTGCCTTTCTGGCGTCCTTGATAATCGAGCTTGTGCGTTTGGTTGAGCCTTTTTAAGCTCTTCTGGCTGCGAGTTGCTATCGTCAACATGCGGGCTTTGTTCACTCGATAGCGCTCTAGCTGGCAGTTACGCAGCATTTGCATCATCCAGATGAATAGCTCGCGGCTCACCATAGGTTTGATCTTTAGCGGCGCATGTTGCTCGAATAACCATTTGATCGCCTTGAGCGGAATACCGGGAGCGGCCCAAGGAGAAGAGTAGCCATAAGAGATTTGCCCTGCGTTGGCAAAACTGGTTTCTTCGCCTGCGCGAGATTGACGATCGATAACCGTCACATCACATCCTGCTTGATTGAGCATCCAAGCGCTCGTGAGTCCGATGACTCCACTGCCCATCACCACAACCTTCACATCATTCTCCTCATTGGTATTTTGGCTAAGAATCTGTGATTTACATTTGCGTAACAATCGATAAAAATTAAACACATCATTTAGAAAAACTAAAAGCAGCGCTCATGACCCAGATGTTATTTCAAGGTGTTCATTTACTGTGCCAAGTCGCGCAATACCCGACAATAAGCCAAGCAGCAAGTCGTCTAAACCTCACGCCGGGAGCGATCAGTCAGCAGGTAAAGTCCATTGAACAACATTTGGGTTTTAGTGTTTTTGAACGCCATCCGCGCGGGATTCGCTTAACCGAGCAGGGGAGAAAACTGATCGAGGGGGTAACGCCGCATCTGTTAGCCATTGAAGAAGTGACCGCGCAAGTGAGATCCTCCGGAGAAGCAGCGCAGATTCGTCTGAAGTTAACCCCCTCTTTCGCGTTTAAATGGCTCGTCCCTCGTTTAGAGAGTTTCTATCGATTACACCCGACGATTCAGGTTCACACCTTTGCCGAGGGCGCATTGGTGGATAGCCAGCATAAGGACTTTGATATTGCGATCGACTATGGTCCGATCCCCTACAAAGATGATCGCGCTGAACTGTTAATGGCGGAGTCACTGCTCCCTGTGATGAGCCCCTATTACTATCAGCAGCATTTTTCGTCGCATCCGTCCAATGAGGCGTGGTCGCGGGTGACGTTGCTGCATGATGCGATGCTTTGGCAAGGAGCCGTTCGAGAGCATGAGTGGCGCTATTGGTCTAAGCAGCAAGGGATGGATTTTGACTGCCAACGTGGTCACTTTTTCAATCGCACCGATATGGCGATGTCGGCAGCAGAGGCTAACGTGGGTGTTGCTTTGGCTCGTATGGCATTGCTGGGCGATGAAGTTTCGATGCAAAGGTTAGTCGCACCTTATGAGCCCATCCCTGCTGGCGCGGGGTACTTTGTGTTGACCCATGTGGACAACGCACACACGCGGGTCTTCAAACAGTGGTTAAGAGCGCAGTGCGATGTGGGTGAGTAAACTACGGTGATGGTCACCATCGCCAATTAATCTGGCGCTGCGTCTTATTGGCTCTACACTTAAAAAAGTCAACGGGATAGCCCTTTGTTGGCAGAGTGAGGGAGCGGCATGTATGAATTCGAATGAGCAGTTATGCAGCTATCGTAATCCAGATGGTTGGTGCTGCGATCAAGTTAGTGGTGAGTCAGGACTGTGCTATTGGCATGATCCGAACATCGATAAAAGTAATGACGACATCAAACAGCAAGTGGAGCAATGGGCCGCAGAGGGCAAGCCATTGGATGGCTTTCAGTTAGCGAAAACCGATTTGACGGATGTAGACTTGGTCAATCGAGGCAGTAAAGACGGGTATCTTTGTCGTGAGGCCGATTTTTATCGAGCAGACCTCACCGATGCGCATTTTTTCGGCTTAGATCTTCGCGGCTCCTCTTTGATGAAAGCCAAGATGCTCGGCGCCAATCTGCACTGTGCGAAATTGGATAAATGCAATTTATTGGGCGCAGATCTTGGGCGTGCCAAGCTAGAAAATGTCGAGTGGGGACGCTACCTAAAACAAGAACTCGATGCCAAGCAAGCAAAGAAAAAGCACGATAGAACGCTCACCGCCAGTCTCTATCAGGAGGCGGAAGAGGTGTGTCGTAACATTCGTAAACAGTGCGAAAAACAAGGACTGTTTGAGATGGCGGGAGACTTCTTTAAACGTGAGATGCGTTTTCGTCGCTATCAGTTACCCAAATTCAGTACCAAACGGTGTATATCCAAAGCAGTTGATCTGTTTTGCGGCTATGGCGAAGACCCCGTGCGCGTGGTGCTATTTTCGATCTTTTTGATCATGGTGTGCGCGATGGCCTATTTCTTTCTTGATACCACAGGGGCGCATCCGATTTACGAAGGGGTGACGGGCTGGCGTTTTTATCTGCTGGAGTTTTTTAACTCGCTCTATTTCAGTGTGGTGACCTTTACCACGCTTGGTTACGGTGACATCTCACCGGTTGGTGTTGCGAGGTTTATTGCTGCGCTTGAGGCCTTTTTAGGCAGTTTCACCATGGCTCTGTTTGTGGTGGTGTTTGTAAAAAAAATGACCCGCTAGCGCAGCCTGTACTGATTACAGCTTGGATTGTGCACGGCCGAGGCGGTCGTGCACCGCGACCCACTCATCACTGCGTGGTGGCGTTTCTACCCAAATCTCATCGCAGTGCCATTGGTCAGCATCATCAAGCGCGCGGTACAGATCGTGTGCGTACTGAGCCACGTTATCCGCCATTTTCATTGCTCGAACATTCAAATCCGTAGGTAACGGTGAGTAGTGCAGCAAAGCCACCTCTCCCTTTACTTCCGGTAGATGATGAATGTCGACCAACTTCACTGAGGTGTTAGGTTGATAATGGCTGGTCACGTTACCCGGGACGGCGACATTATGCGCTTGAGGCGAACACACTTCTTCACCTAATATGTGTGACAATTGCGCCGCGCTAATGGGACCTGCGCGAAGGATTCGAAATGGACGTTGCGTAAGATCGACAATCGTTGACTCAAGGCCATGAGCACAATCTCCGCCATCAAGCACCGCAGCGATATGACCGCCTAGCGATTTGAGTACGTGCGACGCTGAGGTTGGACTCAGTTTCTTATAAGGGTTAGCGGATGGGGCGGCAACGGCGAGCCCGCTAGAGAGCAGTTCATTAAACACGTCGTGCGCCGGCATGCGAACGCCAATGGTCTCTAGACCGCCCGAGACGACCGAATTAGCTTGTGGCGATTTCTTTAGTAGCAGGGTAACCGGACCAGGCCAAAAGACATTAGCAATGGTGTACGCTTCCTCTGGGATCTCCGTCGCCCAATCGGATAACTGCTGAACTTGGCCAATGTGTACGATTAACGGGTGGTTTGCCGGTCTGCCTTTCGCCGCGAAAATCTTCTTTACCGCCTCTGGGTTGGTGGCATCTGCCGCGAGTCCATAAACGGTTTCGGTCGGAATCGCCACTAACTCGCCAGAAGCAAGAAGCGACTTCGCTTGTTCGATATCGTTTTGGTTTTGTGCGGAAAGATGTAGCGTTTTCAATGTCACTTCCTCAGAAAAACGGACGGTTACACAGTCATGTTTGCTCTAGTCAAATCAAAGCAAACGCACATTTTAGCTATCTTTTTCAAATTTGCGATGCTTATTTTCCTTTTTACATCGCTAGGCGAACCTCGTTTTTCGAAGTGCTTGATTCTGTGTAAGCTTTCCATCAAATCTTGCCACAACCCACAACCCACAACCCACAACCCACAACCCACAACCCACAACCCACAACCCACAGTCTCAAAAATGTGCAGCCGAACTCTGCACCGTGGGATAAGAGCGTGATTGCTTAATTAAATGGAGAGCGCCAGTAATTAACACTCAGCAGCGCAAGCTGAATCAAGTTTTCGTAAACGCAGAGACATCGACATCAAGGCAAAACCGCATGCCAATATCGCACCGCCAATCGCGACGAAAATCGTGCCATCGGCGAAGTTGTCGGTGGTGACAGCAAACAGCGCCACGATGACGCCCAGCGCCGTCATTGCTTTCCCCATAAAAATGCCGTTGGCGTGATCAATCGGCGTTTGTTCTTGCGAGGAAATCGGAGTGTGGATTCGCTCACTCACAGTGTGATTGAAATAGGGGCGTTTGGTCATCAAAGCGGTAGAAAGGAAAAAGCCACCAGTGACGATCACATGCGCCAGGAGACTGCACACCACCATCATATCAACACTTTCTCTGTGATTGAGCGGGCCGATGAAAGGCTCAAGCCAATGAACATCGAACACAAAATGCATCCAAGCGGAAACCAGAATGCCGACCAGAACCGTTGCCCAGCCAGACCAAGGTGGCGTACGTAAGTTGAGCATGGCCAATAGCGAGGGAATCGACATCGGCATGTGCAGCAAAGCAGAGAAGATCATCATGATGTCGAACAGGCTGTAGTCTTCGATACGAGCAAACAACAGTGCTACGCCGCAAGCCAACAGACCGGTCACGACTGTGGCGATTT
>NZ_JCBDGX010000014.1:0-12682 GCF_059834345.1 Vibrio sp. R11-SG3-ISO3-SZ | reverse complement strand
ATGCGTAACCAAACATGATGCCTTGGTCACCGGCACCTTGCTCTTTTGGATCCGCTTTGTCGACACCTTGGTTGATGTCTGGAGACTGTTTACCGATGGTGTTTAGCACTGCACACGAATCCGCGTCAAAGCCCATGTCAGAGTGAACGTAGCCAATTTCACGTACGGTTTGGCGCGTTAACTCTTCGATGTCTACCCATGCAGAAGTGGTGATTTCACCGCCGACCATGACCATACCGGTCTTGACGTAGGTTTCACACGCTACGCGAGCTTTTGGATCTTGCTCGAGGATCGCATCGAGAACCGCATCTGAGATTTGGTCTGCAATTTTATCTGGATGGCCTTCTGATACGGATTCAGAAGTAAACAGGTGCTTAGCCATGAGAGCTCCATTTAATCTGTTGGATGGGCGTCATTGCTCGCCCAGCACAAAAATAAGGTTAAATTATGTAGGTGTATCTACATCTAGACGTCTATTCTAGTTTTGCGTGCTCGAATTACAAGTTATTTTTGTGATTTAAGTAGAGTAAAAACGCGTATTTTTCTCAATCCGCCGCGTGAGGTAAAGAGCAATCGTTTGCATCAAGCAGTAACGAAAACCGGCGGTCTTCGAGAAATTTGCAATAAATATCGTAGATCTGGCGTTGATTAGACAGTAATCGATTGCACCCGCGCAGATGCTCTGCGAGAATTATCGCCCACATTAGTTATCAATTCGCTTAATGCATTCAGGAGCAGACATGTCTTCTCGTAAACACTTGGCCAATGCAATTCGTGCACTTAGCATGGATGGTGTTCAACAAGCTAATTCCGGTCACCCAGGCGCACCGATGGGGATGGCGGATATCGCCGAAGTTCTTTGGCGTTCACACTTAAACCACAACCCAGCGAACCCAGAATGGGCAAACCGCGACCGTTTTGTGCTATCAAACGGCCACGGCTCAATGCTGATTTACTCTTTGCTGCACCTAAGTGGTTACGAGCTGTCTATTGATGATCTGAAAAACTTCCGTCAGCTTCATTCAAAAACGCCGGGCCACCCAGAATATGGTTATGCACCGGGCGTAGAAACCACTACTGGTCCTCTTGGCCAAGGTATCACTAACGCAGTGGGCATGGCGCTGGCAGAGAAAGCATTAGCGGCGCAGTTCAATAAAGAAGGCCATGACATCATCGACCACTTCACCTACGTATTCATGGGGGATGGCTGTTTGATGGAAGGGATCTCTCACGAAGCATGTTCACTAGCGGGCACTCTGGGCCTTGGCAAGCTGATCGCTTTTTGGGATGACAATGGCATCTCGATTGATGGTGAAGTGGAAGGTTGGTTCTCTGACGATACACCAAAACGCTTTGAAGCTTACGGTTGGCATGTTATTCCAGCTGTCGATGGCCATGATGCTGAGGCGATCAACGCCGCCATCACTGCCGCGAAAGCGGACCCTCGCCCTACTCTAATTTGTACTAAGACCATCATCGGTTTTGGTTCACCAAACAAAGCGGGCTCTCACGATTGTCACGGCGCGCCACTAGGTGCAGACGAAATCAAAGCTGCGCGTGAGTTCCTAGGTTGGGAGCACCCAGCATTTGAGATTCCAGCAGACGTATATGAGCAGTGGGATGCGAAAACCGCAGGCGCAGCATCTGAAGCGGCGTGGAACGCTCAGTTTGAGGCTTACGCAGCGGCGTACCCAACAGAAGCGGCGGAGCTGAAACGTCGTCTCAACGGTGAGCTTCCTGCGCAATGGGAAGAGAAAGCGAATCAAATCATTGCTGATCTGCAAGCCAACCCAGCGAACATTGCCTCGCGCAAAGCGTCTCAAAATGCGCTTGAAGCGTTCGGTAAAATGCTGCCTGAATTTATGGGCGGTTCGGCGGACCTCGCGCCATCCAACTTGACCATGTGGTCGGGCTCAAAATCACTGGAAGCAGACGATTTCTCAGGTAACTACATTCACTACGGTGTGCGTGAGTTCGGTATGACGGCCATCATGAATGGTATTGCGCTGCATGGCGGTTTTGTCCCTTACGGTGCGACCTTCTTGATGTTTATGGAGTACGCCCGTAACGCGATGCGTATGGCCGCTCTGATGAAAATTCAGAACATCCAAGTGTACACGCATGACTCGATTGGTCTGGGTGAAGATGGCCCAACTCACCAACCCGTTGAGCAAATGGCGTCACTTCGCCTAACGCCAAACATGAGCACATGGCGTCCATGTGACCAAGTGGAATCTGCGGTCGCTTGGAAATTGGCGATTGAGCGTAAAGATGGCCCAACGTCTCTGATTTTCTCTCGTCAAAACCTCGCGCAGCAAGCGCGTGACGCTGGGCAAGTGGCTAACATCGCTAAGGGTGGTTACATCCTAAAAGATTGCGCGGGCAAGCCAGAGCTTATCCTTATCGCCACCGGTTCTGAAGTAGAACTGGCTGTTGAAGCGGCGGCGCAGCTAACCGCTGAAGGCAAGCAAGTACGCGTGGTGTCTATGCCATCGACGGATGCGTTCGATAAGCAAGACGCAGCGTACCGTGAATCCGTACTGCCAGCTGACGTAACAGCACGTATCGCTATCGAAGCGGGTATTGCGGACTTCTGGTACAAGTATGTCGGCTTTGGCGGCAAGATCATCGGTATGACAACCTTCGGTGAATCAGCGCCTGCTGGAGAGCTGTTCAAGCTGTTTGGCTTCACGACAGAAAACGTCGTGAACACAGCGAAAGAACTGCTTGCTTAATTGTGGCGATGTAGTTTGAAGGAAACCGAGTCGTGAGTGGCTCGGTTTTTTTATTGTAGTTTCCTAGTTCCTAGTTCCTAGTTCCTAGTTCCTAGTTTCTAGAAATATGCGGTTTCGGGGATTGGAACTCGCATCTGGGCACGGGCTCAGTTACTATCTGTGACACGAAAATCAGGTAGGGTGAGGAAAGGATGCTTAAAATTGCGATCAATGGATTTGGACGTATCGGTCGTAATGTGTTGCGCGCGGTTTACGAGAGCGGCAAACATCAGCAGATCAAAGTGGTCGCGGTCAACGAGTTGGCACAGCCTGATGCGATGGCGCACTTACTGCAATACGATACGAGCCACGGTCGTTTTGGCAAAAAAATTACCCATGACCAAGAGCATATCTATATTCATCACGGCGTCGTGGAGAGTGGCGACTTTGATTCGATTCGGATTTTGCACCTAAATGACATAGAGCTACTGCCTTGGCGCGATCTTGAGGTCGATATGGTACTCGACTGCACCGGTGTCTATGGCTCGCAAGCCGATGGCCAAGCGCACATCAAAGCCGGCGCTAAAAAAGTGCTCTTCTCCCACCCAGGCGCCAGTGATCTCGACCACACCATCATCTATGGCGTGAACCATGAAACATTAACCGCAGAGCATCGCGTCGTTTCTAACGGTTCGTGTACGACCAACTGTATTGTCCCTATCATCAAAGCGTTGGATGATGCTTTTGGTATCGACTCTGGCACGATCACCACCATTCATTCCTCAATGAATGATCAGCAGGTGATTGATGCGTATCACAATGATTTGCGTCGTACTCGAGCCGCCAGCCAATCCATCATTCCAGTTGATACGAAATTGCACAAAGGGATTGAAAGAATCTTCCCGAAATTTTCCAACAAATTCGAAGCCATATCCGTGCGCGTTCCCACGGTAAACGTCACTGCGATGGATTTAAGTGTCACAATTAATACGAATGTGAAAGTTAATGACGTAAATCAAACCATTGTTAACGCATCTCAGTGTACATTACACGGCATTGTTGACTATACTGAAGCGCCGCTCGTATCGATTGACTTTAATCACGATCCCCACAGTGCCATTGTTGATGGTTCCCAGACTCGCGTGAGTAATGGGCACCTAGTCAAAATGTTGGTTTGGTGTGATAACGAATGGGGCTTTGCGAACCGCATGCTGGATACTGCGCTCGCAATGCAGGCCGCTTCAGAACAAGCTGGGTAGTGCCTTTTAGCGGTCATTTTTACCCAGATTGGAAGCGCCGAAAGGCGGTGGAGTAATATTTATTTTTACCCTTGAAATAAATATTGATAATCTCCATATCAAAACCAGTTTGAAGAATTAATAGGCTTGGCAGGGTTGCCGAGTGACTGAAAACTTTATTTTTTGAATAGTTGAGAGGACAAACCATGTCTGTAATCAAGATGACTGACCTGGATCTAGCAGGTAAACGTGTATTCATCCGTGCTGACCTAAACGTGCCAGTAAAAGACGGCAAAGTAACTTCTGATGCGCGTATCCTCGCGTCTCTACCAACAATCAAGCACTGCCTAGAAGCAGGCGCGAAAGTGATGGTTACTTCTCACCTAGGTCGCCCAACAGAGGGTGAATACGCGGAAGAGTTCTCTCTACAACCTGTCGTAAACTACCTAAACGATGCACTTGACTGCGAAGTTAAGCTAGCGAAAGACTACCTAAACGGTCTAGAGCTGAACGCGGGCGAGCTTGTTGTTCTAGAAAACGTTCGTTTCAACGTTGGCGAGAAGAAAAACGACGAAGCACTGTCTAAGCAGTACGCTGCACTTTGTGACATCTTCGTAATGGACGCATTCGGTACGGCTCACCGTGCACAAGCATCAACTCACGGTGTGGGTATGCACGCCGACGTTGCGTGTGCAGGTCCTCTACTTGCGAACGAGCTAGAAGCGCTAGGTAAAGCAATGGACAAGCCTGCGCGTCCAATGGTTGCTATCGTTGGTGGTTCAAAAGTGTCGACTAAGCTGACTGTGCTTGAGTCTCTGTCTAAAATCGCTGACCAACTGGTTGTCGGTGGCGGTATTGCTAACACCTTCATCGCAGCGGCTGGCCACAACGTAGGTAAATCGCTATACGAGGCAGACCTAGTCGACACAGCGAAAAAGCTAATGGAAGAGTGCGCGATTCCAGTGGCGACTGACGTTGCTTGTGCAAAAGCATTTGATGAGAACGCAGAAGCGGAAATCAAAGACGTATCTGAAGTTCAAGACGACGACATGATTTTCGACCTAGGTCCAAACTCTACCGCGCAATTGGCTGAGATTCTGAAGAACGCGAAAACCATCCTTTGGAACGGTCCTGTGGGCGTATTCGAATTCAAGAACTTCGAAGCGGGCACAAAAGGTATCTCTGAAGCGATCGCAGCGTCTGAAGGTTTCTCTGTTGCAGGTGGTGGTGACACGCTAGCGGCGATCGACAAGTTCGGTATCAAAGCAGATGTGTCTTACATCTCAACGGGCGGCGGTGCGTTCCTTGAGTTTGTAGAAGGTAAAGTCCTTCCAGCGGTTGAAATGCTAGAAGCACGCGCTAAGTAATTGATAGAAAGCGGGGGAGTCTCTCCCGCTTTCTTGTTTGCGGCACATCACATTTTTGCTAGAATAGCGCAAGTTGTGAGCAAACGTTTGCAAGAATTTAAACTGAAAAGTTTTATTTTTATAACGACCATTTTTAAAAATGACAGCTAATAGGATTAAATCCATGTCTAAGATCTTCGATTTCGTAAAACCAGGTGTTATCTCTGGCGATGACGTTCAGAAAGTGTTTGAAGTTGCAAAGGAAAACAACTTCGCTCTACCAGCAGTGAACGTAGTAAACACAGACTCAATCAACGGCGTTCTAGAAGCAGCAGCGAAAGTAAAAGCGCCTGTTGTGGTTCAGTTCTCTAACGGCGGTGCCGGTTTCTTTGCGGGTAAAGGTCTAAAACTTGAAGGTCAAGACGCACAAGTGCTTGGCGCAGTTGCTGGCGCGAAATACGTTCACGCTGTTGCAGAATCTTACGGTGTGCCTGTTATTCTTCACACTGACCACGCAGCGAAAAAACTGCTTCCTTGGATCGACGGTCTACTAGATGCGGGTGAAGAGTTCTTCGCTCAAACTGGCAAGCCACTTTTCTCTTCTCACATGATTGACCTTTCTGAAGAGTCTCTAGAAGAGAACATCGAGATCTCAGCAAAATACCTAGCTCGCATGGCGAAAATGGGTATGACGCTAGAAATCGAACTAGGCTGTACTGGTGGTGAAGAAGACGGCGTTGACAACTCACACATGGACGCATCTGAGCTGTACACTTCTCCAGAAGACGTGGCTTACGCTTACGAGAAATTGGTGGCAATCAGCCCTCGTTTCACTATCGCAGCGTCTTTCGGTAACGTACACGGCGTTTACAAGCCAGGTAACGTTGTTCTTACTCCAACTATCCTACGTGACTCTCAAGCGTACTGTGCTGAGAAGTTTGGTATTGCACCTAACGCACTAAACTTCGTATTCCACGGTGGTTCTGGTTCAACTGAAGCAGAAATCCAAGAGTCAATCAGCTACGGTGTCATCAAAATGAACATCGATACTGATACTCAGTGGGCAACATGGGACGGTATCCGTAAGTACGAAGCGGAAAACCACGATTACCTACAAGGTCAAATCGGTAACCCAACTGGCGAAGATGCGCCAAACAAGAAGTACTACGATCCACGCGTATGGCTACGTGCTGGTCAAGCTTCAATGGTTGCTCGTCTAGAGAAAGCATTTGCTGACCTAAACGCGGTTGATGTTCTGTAATTCAGCCCGTCACTTTAATTGATAAGAAGCCGCTCATCGAGCGGCTTTTTTTGTGTCCGCTTTTTAATACAAATGAATATAAATTGTTATAAACTCTGGCGAAATACCATGGCTTTGCGTAATCTGTAAGCTACAATTATTCAACTAAGTCACTTTAATAGAGGAAAGAGAGTATGGCAGAAGAATCAACAGGGATTGAAACGCCAATCATCGACAGCTTGTCTCACGCCGAATCTTGGCTAAATAACAATTCAGATTTACTGATTCAGTATGGTGTGAACATCATTTCTGCGATCGCTATACTGTTTATTGGTAACATCATTGTTAAAAGCATTGCTAACAGCATCTCTAAAGTTTTAGAGAAGAAGCAGATGGATAAAGCGGTCGTCGACTTTATTCATGGTCTGGTTCGCTACCTACTCTTTGTGATTGTTTTGATTGCCGCGCTTGGCCGAATTGGTGTTCAAACGGCGTCTGTGGTTGCGGTTATCGGTGCGGCCGGTCTTGCGGTTGGTTTAGCGTTGCAAGGCTCGCTGTCTAACTTCGCAGCGGGTGTGTTGATTGTCGCGTTTCGTCCTTTCAAATCCGGTGATTATGTTGAGATTGCCGGTGTGGCAGGCAGCGTTGATTCCATCCAAATCTTCCAAACGGTGCTGAAAACGCCTGACAACAAAATGGTCGTGGTGCCAAACGCTGGCGTTATCGGCGGTGCGATCACCAACTACTCTCGTCATGAAACGCGACGTGTTGATCTCGTGATTGGCGTTTCCTACAAGGCAGATCTTAAGCAGACCAAGCAAGTGATCCGTGAAACGTTGGAAAAAGATCCGCGTATCTTGAAAAATCCAGATATCACGATTGGTGTTCTCGCTTTGGCGGATTCTTCGGTGAACTTTGTGGTTCGTCCTTGGGTGAAAACGGCGGACTACTGGGGGGTTTACTTCGACGCCATGCAAAACATTAAAGAAGCGTTGGATGCGGCGGGTATTGAGATTCCATTCCCACAAATGGACGTGCATCTCAACAAAGTCGACTAATACGATTGAACGACGTAAAGCGAAAAGCGAGGCCCTTGAGCCTCGCTTTGTTTTATCCACTCATCCCCAGCCTTGCAGCAAGTGCTTGGCGAGCATGCCCGCGATGACCCACATCATGGTACCGACCAGAAAATCAATCACTTGTTTTACTCTAGGTTTGGATAAGGTGGGCGCCAATTTAGCGGCGCCAATCGACAGCCCGTAAAACCACACAAAGGACGCCAAGATAGTACCGATGGCGAAAGAGAGTCGCTCCTGACCTTCGAATTGGCCGCCGATGGATCCCAAAATAACCACGGTATCGAGATAAAGGTGCGGATTGAATACGGTGACGGCGAGCGCGCCTAAAATGACCGCTTTACGACCGCGCGATAGCTCACTGCTTTGTAGCCCTTCGCTGTGGGAGGCCAGCGCACTTTTCAGAGAAAGAAACCCATAGTAGCCGAGAAACAGAATGCCGCCGATGGTCACTAAAGTCAGCAAGGTCTCATTTTGTGACAGAATCGCCCCGCCGCCAAAAATACCGACAGAGATAAACAGCATGTCGAGAAAGCTGCAGATCGTCGCCGTAGTCAGGTGGTGTTGACGTTTGATGCCTTGATTCAGTACGTAAGCATTTTGCGCGCCAATGGGGATAATCATACTGGCCCCTAAGCCAAACCCTTGCAGCATTAACCAGAAACTCACGATAACCTCTCTTTTTGTTCATGATAGGCGCCCACAATAATCAGAATTAAGATATAAATACAATTAATGATTTTAATTGATTATTAGTAATACTTATGAGGATGGTGCGATGAAAGGGCTGGATTATCGTTGGATTGAAGCGCTGGATAGCGTGATCAAAACCGGTGGCTTTGATAAAGCGGCCAATGCGCTGTATGTCACCCAGTCTGCGGTTTCACAGCGAATCAAACAACTTGAGCGATTCGTGGCGCAGCCCGTCTTGGTTCGTGACCAGCCACCAAGGCCTACTCCCCTTGGTCAAAAGCTGCTCGGTTTCTATCAGCGCATTCAATTGCTGGAACAAGAGTTGATTCCGGAAATTAGCAATCAGCAGCCTTTGCAAATCCGTCAGCTCTCGATTGCGACCAACGCCGATAGTTTGGCCACCTGGCTACTACCGGCGTTGAGCCCGGTACTGAAAAAGCACCCGCTCGAGATGAGGTTTGAAGTCGATAGAGAGGGCCGTACACTAAATAAACTCAAGCAAGGTGAGGTGGTGGGGGCGATCAGTATGGCAAGCCAAGCCCTCAGTGGTTGCGTGGCCCGCTATTTGGGTCGGATGGATTACATTTGCGTGGCCACGCCGCAGTTTCGCGAGCGTTTTTTTCCAAAAGGATTGACCAAAGAGGCGCTCTCGATAGCCCCTGCGGTCTCGTTTGATCAACACGATCCATTGCATCGAGATTTTCTTAAGCAACATGGCATTGATATTGATCGAGGGATCAACCACTGGGTCTCGAGCTCTGAGGCGTTCGTCAATATGGCGCTTAACCATTGCGCTTACTGTTTGATCCCCACCATACAGATCGAAAAGGAGCTTGAGCAGGGCACTTTGGTCGATTTGCTTCCCGGGTATTGTCTCTCCTTTGAGATGTATTGGCACCACTGGCAACTCGAAACAGGCCTGCTGAAAGAAGTCAGCGAAGCGATTCTCAGTTATGCGCAGCAGCACCTGATCCAGCCGAGTCGTTAATTCTTTGTCAGTTTTCTCTTGTCTCACTTGGTGAAGAAATCAACGTTTTCTATTATGTATGAAATACCTAACATACGGATCGCTTTATGACCAACCCAACTCGAATGTCTGCTGTGCGCGTTCAATGTCGCTGGCTCGCTTTGCTGGCATGTGTGGCCAGCGCGCCGAGCTTTGCCGAGATAGATTTTCCCCACCTCAGTACCACAGGCTATGGTGAGGTCACCGCTGAGCCTGATATGGCGAAATTTACGGTGACCGTGGTCGAATCGATGCTCACCGCAGAGCAGGCAAAACAAGCCGTCGACCAAGTGGTGAGTGACTTTCTCAAAGCGTTAGGGCGAGAAGAAGTCCCGAGCGAGCAGATTCAAAGCTCTAATCTCTATCTCTCACCTCAATATCAGTATCCTAAGAATGGGGCTCCTGAGTTGGTCGGCTATCGTGCGACTCGTACCATTCAAGTCACGGTCAATGAACTGGAAAAGCTCAATGATTATCTTGACCTGGCGCTGAGTGTGGGCATCAACCAAGTGAGCAATATTGAGTTGAAAGTAAAAGAGGCCGCACGTTACCAAGATCAAGCGCGTCAAGCGGCGATCCGTGATGCCAATCAGAAAGCGCACGCGTTGTCTGAAGGGTTTGGTAAAACACTCAAAGGCGTGTGGCGAATCGATTATCGCAGTCAGCAAAACCAACCGGTATTGATGCGTACCATGAGTATGGACGCGAAAAGAGAGTCAGTGGGCTACCAAGACTCATCGATCATCATTCGTGATAGCGTGGATGTTATTTATCAGATTGATTGATTTCTTACTAAAAGCCTTTATTTTTTAAAGGGAAAAATAGCGAGGGGTCGAATGTGTCATCGCTCGCTCTTTAATCGACTTTCGTATTAATGCTATACTTCCTCCTCATTTTTTTAAGAGCATAGCTAGTGATGAAAAGCCGCAGTAACTTTTGGTATCTAATACTAGTTATGTTAGTGCTCATATTGATAGTGATGACTTACTATCATGGCCGATACCAAGAAGTAAAAACGGCGGCAATGAACACCATCATCACTCAAGCTTCACATCAATTGACCTACAGCGAACGCGAGTATCTGAATGTTCGCAATCAGTTTGTTTCTGTCGTCAATTTGTTATCGCACAGTCGTAATCTTTATGACTATATAGCCGAGCCAACGGACGAGCATAAAACCATTGTCGAGCAGTCTTGGGTCTCGGTGACCGACAGCCAGCTGTGGTATACCCAAGTCCGCTATCTGGATCGTCAAGGCAAAGAGCAGATCCGCGTGAACTTCCGCGATGGCAAAAGTGCGGTCGTGAGTGAGGAGAACCTGCAAAATAAATCGCAGCGCGACTACTTTGATTACGCTCAAACTCTGGCAAAAAACGAGATAGGGACTTGGGGCGTCGATTTGGAAATCGAGCGTGGCGAGGTGGTGTATCCCTATCGTCCTAGCCTGCGTTTATTGACTCCGATATACATTGATGAGGTGAAGACGGGTTACCTTATTCTTAATGTCGATGTGGAAGCGTTGGCATCGAGACTCAACTATGCCCCCGATGGCCTACTGCGACCAAAACTCGCTAATGACGGCGGTTATTTCTTAGTTAGCGACAATCAACAAGAGCGTTTTGGCCATGTGATTGAAGAGCGTAAGCACTTCAGTTTGCCTCAACTATTTCCTCAAGCTTGGGCCAAAATGCAGGTGAAAGAGTCCGGCTCAGTGATGGAGAACGGTGAGCTACTCGTGTTTGAAAAGTTGTTCCTTTCTCCTCGCCATGAGATGTACTTGGTGATCCATTTAAGTCAGCAGCAGCTCAATGATCTCACGGGTCGAGAATTGTTGGAGCTGTTTCAAGAGGCACTACTCGCGATCTTATTGGTGATCGCAGTGATCGTGCCTGGCGGCGTATTGATCTTCTATTATCGTAAACGCAGTATTGAGAGCCAACTGGCGAGAGCGGCGCTCAGTGGGATGTCGGCGGTGATCATCACCGACCGCTGGTATCGAGCAATTTTAGTCAATGATGAGTTCAATAAGCTTACGGGACTAAGCCAACAAGAGGTGGTGAATCGGAATGTGTTCAAGATCTTGCTGGGGGAAAAGCAGATCGAAGCCTCAATGCACATTTTTGAACAACTGTCTAAGCATCAGTTTTGGGAAGGAGAGGTGAGACTCAACAGTTCGCCGCTCGATTATGACGTCACTGTGATTGCACGTGTTCAGAGCGTATTATCGAAAACAGGCAGCGTCAGTTATTACATTACCTCGCTCGTGGATATCTCCGATCGTGTTGCCCTTGAAGAGCGCCTCAGGGTGCTGAGTGAAATTGATGAGCTAACCCAGCTTTGGAATCGACGTAAGTTTGATGCAGAGCTAAGAAAGAGCGCCAAGCTAGTGGAGCGCTACGGAGAGAGTAACACCACCTGCCTTGCCTTGATTGATATTGATTACTTTAAGCGAATCAATGATGAGCAAGGGCACGACCAGGGGGATCGCGTGATTCAGCGAGTAGGAAATCTGATCAAAGAGCGCTTACGCGATACCGATTTTGTGGCGCGAATTGGCGGCGAGGAGTTTGCAGTGATCATGCCTCACACGCCGCTTGAAGAAGCAGAACGTGCGCTCGATAGGTTGCGGGTAGCAACGGCGAATCAGCTGGATATTCCGGTCACGATCAGTGTTGGCGTCACGGATATGACGAACGATTACACTCGCTGTTATAAATGCGCGGATATCGCACTGTATGAATCAAAAACCTTAGGGCGCAACCGCGTCTCTACTTGTCGCAGCAGCGACGACATCGCATAACGAACTCTTTCGTCTTAAAGAAGGTCTCTTCTTAAAGTACGTCGCGTCTTCATTGAGCACGTCAGTGCCTAAGTTAGTCCCCCCAATTTTCTTTCTATTTACACTCTCTTTGTTCACTGCTCTATGCGTCTCCGTGATTGCAGGCAAAAGAAAAGGGAGCCGAAGCTCCCTTTATTCATGTTACTGAGTTCAACGATTATAGAACGTGAACTGACGCTGTGTTGGTTGTGCCAGAAGCAACAAGTGCACCTGATACCATTACAACGATGTCGCCTTTGTTACCAAGGCCAGACTCAAGTGCCAACTCTTTACCTTTGATGTAGAAAGAGTCAGTGCTGTCGATTGAGTCAACCAATACTGGACGAACGCCTTTAGTCAGAACAAGTTGAGCGGCTGTCTTCTTGTTAGTCGTTAGCGCTAGGATGTTTGCTGTTGGGAAGTACTTACGTACTGAACGAGCAGACTTACCGCCTTCTGTTGCAACAACGATAAGAGGAGCCGCTAGCTTCTCAGCAGTGTCTACAGCGCCTTTACATACCGCTTCAGTGATGCGTAGACGTGGGCTGTCT
>NZ_JCBDGX010000013.1:0-16055 GCF_059834345.1 Vibrio sp. R11-SG3-ISO3-SZ | reverse complement strand
CCTTTGGCGCACATTACCGAGCGTGTGTACATCTTTGGGTCCTCCATCATGGGTGGCGTCCAAACGGCCTTCCCAGAGTCACTTGATACCTTTATCGAAGATGTCAAAATGCAGCGCCCGACTCTGTTTATCTCTGTTCCCAGACTCTGGACTCTGTTCCAACAGCGTATCCAAGATAAATTGCCACAGAGGAAGCTCAATATTCTGCTCAAGATTCCGTTCGTTAATTCCCTTATCAAGAAAAAGCTCGCCGATGGCCTGGGCTTAGATCAAGCACGCGTGCTCGGCTGTGGCTCTGCGCCGGTGTCACCCGCTTTGCTCGATTGGTATCACAGTGTCGGCCTCAATATTACTGAGGCTTGGGGGATGACTGAGTCCTTTGCCTACAGCACACTCAACTACCCGTTCCGCGCTGATAAGATTGGCAGTGTCGGCAATGCTGGCCCCGGAATCGAACTCAAAATTGCCGACGATGATGAAATCATGGTACGCAGTAAAGGGATGTTCTCTGGCTACTACAAAAATGACATTGCCAGTCAGGAGTCATTCGACAGCGAAGGTTGGCTACATACTGGCGACATCGGCGCTATCGATGCTGAAGGCTACTTGACCATTCAAGGACGCAAGAAAGACACCTTCAAAACCGCCAAAGGTAAATTTGTCGCGCCAGTGCCCATTGAGAAGAAATTGTTCGAATACAGCCGCGTTGAAATGATGTGTTTAATTGGCCTCGGTCTGCCCGCCCCGATTTTGCTCGTCGTCCCGCATGACTTTCCTAACTTTGACCGTGCTCGCTATGAACGCACCACCAAAAAAGTGATTGCGCGGATGAACCAAGAGCTCGAATCGCATGAGCAAATCAAAGGGGTACTGATGATCAAAGAGCCGTGGAGCATCGAAAATGGCATTCTAACGCCCACACTCAAGATCAAACGCCATGTACTGGAACAGAAGTACCACGACGAGGGCCACAACTGGCCGAAAGGTCAACTCGTTGTCTGGGAAGAGTAACGCTAGTCGCGCTATCTTATCGAGAAGTTAAGGAGAACATGGTTCTCCTTTTTTTCGTCATGTATAGTGACGAGCAAAATGTGATTGAAAAGGATCGTCTATGGATGCAAGGCTGCATCATCTTCCGGGGTTACGGTATTTCGAAGTCGCGGCGAGGCACAACAGCTACAGTCGAGCGGCTGAAGCGCTGTTCGTCAGTCAGGCGGCGGTGAGCCAAAAAATACGTCAACTTGAAGATGGCTTAGGATGCAAACTGTTCGTGCGTGATGGTCGGG
This sequence comes from Vibrio sp. R11-SG3-ISO3-SZ, assembly GCF_059834345.1. Classification (NCBI taxonomy): domain Bacteria; kingdom Pseudomonadati; phylum Pseudomonadota; class Gammaproteobacteria; order Vibrionales; family Vibrionaceae; genus Vibrio; species Vibrio sp. R11-SG3-ISO3-SZ. The sequence goes on along the minus strand of NZ_JCBDGX010000013.1, from coordinate 14,769 downwards.
AAATGCGTCTCACAGAGCAAGGCAAGGTGCTGTATAAGCATGTCTCTCATGGGTTCGAACAGATCATTTCGGGGCTCAATCAGATTCAAGCTGAGCCGGTCGAAGGATTGCTCTGTGTCAGCTCTACGCCTTCATTTGCCTCTCGCTGGTTATTGCCACGTCTATGGAAGTTCTCAAGCCAGCATCCCAACATCCCCATTCGGATCATCACTAGCTGTGACGCGCCAAACTTAAAACAAGGTGAAGCGGATGTGGTCATTTGGCAAGGTGAGACGCTGGGTGAAGAGTGCCCATCGAAACTTCACAAAGAGTTCCTGTTTGAAGAGATCATTTATCCTTTTTGCTCCCCTCACTTAGCCAAGTCCATTAACCTGACTCAACCCGAACAGCTGCTCGCCAGTTGGTTAATTCACTATGAGTCTGGCGGTTACCCTTGGAAAAGTTGGTTTGCTAAAGCCGGTATAAAGATGGAAAAAGAGTCGGTTCGTTGGATGGATGTCAGTACCTTCGATCACGCAATGAACGCCGTCATGGCCGGGCATGGCGCCTGCTTAGTCTCTGACTCACTCGCGGCTGATTACGTCGAACGTGGACTACTCATGAAGCCCTTCGATATCGGCATGACCCCGGGCATTCAATTTAATCTCTTCTATGATAGAGAATCGACAAGGCGCGATCGTATTCAAGCTTTCGCCCACTGGCTGAGTAATGAAATTGCCCCTTGTGAATGACATCGCCCCCAGCGATATCTCGCTAGGGGTGTGTTACGTTTAAGCTTAGAGCCGACCCGATTATTGGGTTCTTAGACGTTGCCAGTACTTCTCATACACCGCTAAGGTCTCAGCACCAACATCGTTAATGAACTCCCCTTTCTTGATGTCTTCCACCGCTGGGAAAATCGTCGGGTTATTCTTAAGTTCGTCAGCTAGCAATGCGCGGCCTGCATTCGTTGCGGACGCATAGCCTAGGCTATTGACGATCTCAGCTTGCTGCTCAGCTTGGTACATAAAGTTAATGAACTTGTGTGCCAATGCTTTGTTTTGGCTGCCTGATGGAATAGTAAAGTTATCCATCCACAATACCGCGCCCTCTTCTGGCATCACAAACTTCAGCTCTGGCATTTCGACTTGGCCTTGGTAGGCATTACCATTCCACTGCATACCAACAGAGGCTTCACCGGAAACGTAAGGCATTTGTGGTGCATCTGAGTTATAGAGTAGGACGTTATCTCTCAAGGCTACTAACGATTCGTAGGCCTGCTTGATCTCGTCTTCGTTCTTCGTGTTGATGCTATGACCGTTCAATTTCAGCGCCATACCAAATACGTCACGAATATCGTCGATCAGCATCACCTGTTGTGCGTATTTCGCATCCCAAAGCTGTGCCCATTTGGTGACAGGCTCGTCAACAAGGGATTCATTGTAGCTGATGCCCGTCACGCCCCAAATGTAAGGCAAAGAGTAACGGTTGTCAGGATCATGAGCTTGGCCCAATAACCCTTCCATCGCGTCGCCCATATTCTGGACTTGCGCATGATCTATCTCAGCCAGTAGTCCTTCACGTCCCATTTTCTCGATAAAGTAGGCCGAAGCGAATACCACATCGTAACCTGAGCCTTTCACCAGTTTTAACTTGGTGTACATTGATTCATTATTTTCAAATGTTGAATAGTTAATCGTTACGCCTTCTTGTTTCTCGAACGCTTTTAATGACGCTTCTGGCAAGTAGCCACCCCAAGCGTAAACGTTCAAAACTTTATTATCTGCGTGAGAAGAAAGGCTGAGTAACAATGCGCTCAGACCCACTACTTTAGAAAACACTTTCATGGTATGCGATCCAACCTGTCCAGCAACGCGCTGGGATTCGGGCGCATAATTATTTAATTGTTAATCAATTGAAAGGGAAATTAATTAATCGTTATGAACAATATTTGTTATCGCTTAGCGAGCGCCGATAACTGCTGGTCTAAAGAGAAAACGTGGTCAAAAATAGGCATAAAAAAACCTCCGATGCTTTCGCATCGAAGGTTTGTAATCATCACACAAGTGATACGCGGTTAAGAATTACTTCTTAGCGTTGCGCTCTTTCACTTCAGCGATAACTTGCTCAGCAACGTTTGCTGGACATGGTGCGTAGTGAGCGAACTCCATAGAGAACTGACCACGACCAGAAGTGATAGTACGTAGGTGACCGATGTAGCCGAACATCTCAGATAGAGGAACGTCAGCTTTAATACGAACACCTGTTGCACCAGCTTGTTGATCTTTGATCATGCCACGACGACGGTTGAGGTCACCGATTACATCACCTACGTTGTCATCTGGTGAGAATACGTCAACGTGCATGATAGGCTCTAGAAGCTGAGCACCTGCTTTAGGCATAGACTGACGGAATGCACCTTTCGCTGCAATTTCGTAAGCGATTGCTGATGAGTCAACTGCGTGGAAGCCACCGTCGAATAGCTCAACTTCTACGTCTAGCGTAGGGAAGCCAGCTAGAACACCCGTTTCCATCATGCTCGCGAAGCCTTTCTCTACTGCAGGCCAGAATTCTTTAGGTACGTTACCACCAACAACTGTTGACTTGAACGTAAAGCCAGAGTTTGGCTCACCTGGTTTGATACGGTAGTCAATCTTACCGAACTGACCAGAACCACCAGACTGCTTCTTGTGCGTGTAGCTATCTTCAACTGCTTGAGTGATAGTCTCACGGTAAGCTACCTGCGGTGCACCGACTTCTAGCTCAACACCGTAAGTACGCTTAAGGATGTCTACCTTGATGTCTAGGTGAAGTTCACCCATACCTTTTAGGATAGTTTCGCCTGAATCTTCGTCAGTCTCTACTTGGAAAGATGGATCTTCTGCAACCATTTTACCGATCGCGATACCCATTTTCTCAGTTGAACCTTTGTCTTTTGGTGATACAGCAATCGAGATTACTGGCTCAGGGAAGATCATTGGCTCTAGAGTACATTCGTGCTTAGGATCACATAGAGTGTGACCTGTTTGAACGTTCTTCATACCAACAACAGCGATGATGTCACCCGCTTGCGCTTCAGTGATCTCGTTACGGTCATCAGCTTGCATTTCACACATACGGCCGATACGCTCAGTTTTACCTGTTGCCGCGTTAAGGATCGTATCACCTTTCTTCATCACACCTGAGTAGATACGGATGAAGGTTAGTGCGCCGAAGCGGTCGTCCATGATCTTAAACGCTAGAGCACGTAGAGGCTCGTCTGCAGATACTGTTGCAACTTCACCAGTTGGCTCACCAGTTTCTGGATCAGTTAGAGGCTGAGGCTCCACTTCTGTTGGCGATGGTAAGTAATCTACCACTGCGTCTAGTACTAGCTGAACACCCTTGTTCTTAAATGCAGAACCACAGAATGTAGGGAAGAATGCTAGGTCACGTGTACCTTTACGGATACAACGCTTGATGTCTTCGATAGAAGGCTCTTCACCTTCCATGTACGCTTCCATTAGGTCGTCGTCTTGCTCAACAGCCGTTTCGATTAGCTCTTCACGGTACTGTTCAACGTCATCAACCATGTCAGCTGGAACGTCTAAGATTTCGTAGTTCTCAGGAAGACCAGAGTCATCCCATACGTACGCTTTACGAGATAGCAGATCAACCACACCAACGAAGTCATCTTCACGGCCGATTGGAAGAACCATCACTAGTGGGTTAGCCGCTAGAACGTTCTTAACTTGGTCAACAACGTTGAAGAAGTCTGCGCCCATACGGTCTAGTTTGTTTACGAAGATCAGACGAGATACTTCTGATTCGTTCGCGTAGCGCCAGTTCGTTTCTGACTGAGGCTCAACACCACCAGAACCACAGAAAACACCGATACCACCATCAAGAACTTTTAGTGAACGGTATACTTCAACTGTAAAGTCAACGTGTCCCGGAGTATCGATAACGTTTAGGCGGTGGCCATTCCACTCACAAGTTACCGCAGCAGACTGGATAGTAATACCGCGCTCAGCTTCCTGCTCCATGAAGTCAGTCGTAGACTCACCGTCATGTACTTCACCAGTTTTGTGGATTTTACCAGTAAGCTTAAGGATACGCTCAGTGGTGGTAGTTTTACCCGCATCAACGTGCGCGAAAATACCAATGTTTCTGTACTTTGATAAATCTGCCATTGTCTTACTCTGTTTATAAGGTATAAATTGCGCGCAGAGTATATCACAATCTGTCAAGACTGATACCCTCGTGTGCACTTGTGTTCAAAAAAACTTTTCCCATCAATCTTAGCAGGAATTTTCAGTCTTTCTTACTAATCTCAACCGGATTGATTCGATATCTCGCGATAAAAAATGCTGCTTGCCAAGGCAAACAGCATTGATCATTTTCTGCCCGAATAACAATTAACGTGGGCAGATTTCTGACTGAGGGAAGAAGAACTCGATCTCGCGCGCTGCCGACTCAGGGCTGTCAGAACCGTGAACCGAGTTGTGACGCATACTCAGCGCATAGTCAGCACGAATCGTGCCGCAAGCGGCTTCTTCAGGGTTTGTTGTTCCCATCAGCTCACGGTAACGGGCAATCGCATTTTCCCCTTCTAGAACTTGAACCATAATCGGGCCTGAAGTCATAAACTCTTTCAATGCAGGAAAAAAAGGCTTCCCTTCGTGTTCAGCGTAAAAACCACTGGCCTGTTCTTGGGTTAAATGGACCATTTTCGCAGCAATGATACGAAGCCCCGCTTTTTCAATGCGATGGTAAATCTCACCAATCAGATTTCTCTCTACCGCATCGGGCTTGATAATGGAAAAGGTTCTTTCTAGAGCCATAAGTCATCCTTCAGTCATTAGTATAGTTATATGAAAATATAGGGTGTTGTGTAATCACAATAGAACATGGCCTTACGGCCATGTCACTATTCGCCAGCCTGCTCTTGCAGTACACGCGCTAAGGTTCGTACGCCGACGCCCGTAGCGCCTGCGGCCCACTTGTCCGTAGGACCCTTGCGGTAAGTGGCCGCACAGTCAAAATGCAACCAACCTTTTTTGTAATCAGCAACGAAGTAGGACAAGAACGCGGCTGCGGTACTCGCACCTGGTGCATAGTCGCCACTGCTGATGTTAGAAAGATCGGCAAAGTTAGACGGCAACATGCCACGGTGGAAGTCCGCTAATGGTAGCGGCCACAATCCCTCTTTCTCTGCTTTCGCAGAGGTCAGCGCTTGATGCGCTAGCTCATCGTCAAAACTAAACAGTGCATGGTAGTCATTACCAAGCGCATGTTTGGCTGCACCAGTGAGGGTCGCGCAATCAATAATCAGCTCGGGCTGCTGCTCGCTCGCATAAATCAAACCATCCGCCAATACCAGACGGCCTTCAGCGTCCGTATTCATGATTTCAACGGTTTTACCATTTTTGTAGGTAATGATGTCACCCAGTTTAAGTGCTCGGCCTGAAATCATATTCTCTGCACAGCAAAGGATAAGCTTCACACGTTTGTTCAAGCCACGCATGATCGCGAGGGCGAGACCGCCAGTGATCGTCCCAGCGCCGCCCATGTCTGACTTCATTGCCGTCATCATGTTCGAAGGTTTTAGACTGTAGCCGCCTGAGTCAAACGTGATGCCTTTACCTACAAGGCAAGCAAAGACGGGTGCATTCTCATCACCGGTCGGGTTGTAATCCAATTGCAGCATTGCGGATGTGCGCTCTGAGCCACGACCGACGGCATAGATACCCTGCCAATCTTCAGCGAGAAGGTCTTTGTCTTTAACAATACGTGCCGTCACTGTCCCTTCTGGTGCAACGGATTTAATGAACTCTGCCGCCATAGTGGCCAGCTGACGTGGTGCCACCTCTTCAGCGGGTTTATTGATTATATCTCGGGTGAACTCTGTCGCTTTGATGCGCGCATCGAGCTCAGCTTGATCCGCATCTGACAGAGCGCCCCAGGAAAGCAGGCTGGTTTTCTTCGGGGCACGGAAGCCTTGATGGAAAGCCCAAATGCTTTCTAGATCCCATCCTTCGCCCTCGAGTGAAGCTTCTCGAATACCTTGCGCTTCTAACTTGCGCGCAGCACGCTGAATCGCGCCTAAATCATGACTGTCGCTAAGGTGGATCGTTGCGCCATTCGCCACGAATGAAAGGATGGCTTTTTCACCCCATTGTGGTGCGGCGGCTTGTTGGCTTAAAAAAACAGACATCGTTGTAGACATGGTTTCTCCTTGTCTTATCTGAGCGCTGCCTACGCTCTTATTCTATGCTTTGACGGATGTTAGCATTTTGTAGGGTTAAAGTGTCAACTTGATAAAAAAACGGACCATAGGGTCCGTTTTTTTTAGTAAGTTTTGTTAACTCTGCAAGGTTTTCTCTCAACCCGCGTTAATCCATCTCATCCATCCAGCATAAGATGACGGCTTCGAGGATTTTTTCATTGGAGCGGTTGGGCTCATCATCGAAGTCATCGAGCTCTAAAATCCACTGATGAAGATCCGTAAAGCGCACGGTTTTAGGATCCGTATCTGGAAATTTGTCACACAGCTCGATGGCAATATCGCGTGAATCTGTCCATTTCATTGCTTACCTTCCTGTTTCAACTCACATGGGGTACAGTGATTAATGATCTTCTGATGCGTGGTTCAATGTGTACTTTGGTATTTCCACAACCAAATCTTCATCCGCGACTCTCGCTTGACAGCCCAGGCGTGATTCTGGCTCCAAACCCCACGCTTTATCTAGCATGTCATCTTCCAGCTCATCGCTCTCTTCGAGCGAATCAAAGCCTTCACGGATCACAACGTGGCACGTCGTGCATGCACACGATTTTTCGCATGCATGTTCAATTCCAATTCCGTTTTTTAATGCCACATCCAGTACCGTTTCGCCCGATTGGGCGTCTAGCACCACCCCTTCAGGGCACAAATCTTCGTGAGGCAATACAATAATCTTAGGCATAACGTGTTTCTCTTATAGTTCGTCCACGGACTGACCAGACAGTGCCGCGCGAATCGATTTGTCCATACGACGAGAGGCGAAGTCTTGGCTCGCTTTGTCTGTTTCTTTGATACCTTGCTCAATCGCATCGGCATCATCACCATTACGTAGCGCTATCAATTGCTCGATAACGTGCAACAGTTGTTGGCGCTCTTGTTCTGAAAGTAGCTCATCGCCATCCGCTTGCATGGCGGCGAGTAGACCTTCAATCACACGGTCAGCCTCTACACGCTGCTCTGCCAATGCGCGAGCCATCATGTCTTCTTTGGCGTGCGTCATGGAGTCACGTAGCATGTTCGCGACTTCATCGTCACTGAGACCGTATGACGGTTTCACTTGAATTTCAGACTGAACGCCCGTGCTCTTTTCCATCGCAGTCACTGAGAGCAAACCATCTGCATCGACTTGGTAGGTCACACGGACGTGCGCTGCACCAGCGGCCATCGGCGGAATGCCTTTTAGGGAGAAACGAGCTAATGAGCGACAATCGTCCACCATTTCACGTTCACCTTGCACAATGTGCACACTCATCGCTGTTTGACCATCTTTGAAAGTCGTAAATTCTTGCGCACGAGCAACAGGAATCGTCGTATTGCGTGGAATGATTTTTTCAACCAATCCTCCCATTGTCTCGATGCCGAGCGACAATGGAATCACATCCAGCAGCAACATTTCAGAGTCCGGTTTGTTGCCTGCCAACACATCCGCTTGGATACCTGCGCCAATCGCCACCACTTCATCTGGATTGATGCTGGTCAGCGGAGTGCGGTTAAAGAACTCACCGACCATTTCACGCACTAGCAACGTTCGTGTGGAACCGCCAACCATCACGACTTCTTGCACTTCATTGGCTTCAACCTGCGCATCTTTCAGTGCACGGCGACAAGTCAGCAGTGTTTTTTTCACTAGCGGTTGAATCAATGTTTCGAATTCTGCGCGCGTCACCGTACCTTGCCAATTGAGCAGCGAGACATCAACGGCCTCTTGATCTGAAAAAGCAATTTTGGTTCGAGTGGCCACATTAAGGGCTACGCGGTAATCATGACTGGAAAGGCGCGTGGTTATCCCGGCTTTGTCGATCAGATAATCAGCGAGCAAGTGATCGAAATCATCGCCGCCCAACGCAGAATCACCGCCTGTCGCCAATACCTCAAAAACGCCTTTAGAGAGGCGGAGAATTGAGATATCAAAAGTGCCGCCACCAAGATCGTAAACCGCGATCACGCCTTCTTGCCCGGAGTCCAAACCATACGCAATCGCGGCGGCGGTTGGCTCATTGAGCAAACGTAGCACATGCAGACCAGCCAGTTTTGCCGCATCTTTTGTGCCCGCGCGCTGCGCATCATCAAAGTAGGCTGGCACAGTAATGACAACGCCAGCCAGTTCGCCACCTAGGCTTTGTTCTGCGCGTTGACCCAGTGAGCGCAAAATATCTGCCGAAACTTCAATTGGGTTCTTGTTCCCCATTGCAGTGCGCAGTACTGGCAATCCATTGTCACTGGCTTGCATCTCATAAGGTAAGTTGGGGTAACGCGTTTGGATGTCGGATAAAGAGCGTCCAATCAAGCGTTTAACGGAAATAATGGTGTTTTCCGGATCCGCCTCAGCTAGAGCAGCGGCGTCATAGCCTACTTCGATGTTGTCACCCGAGTAGTTCACAATCGAAGGCAATAGGCTTCGACCTTGCTCATCTTTTAATGTCTTGGCTTGGCCACTTTGTACCGAAGCCACCAGAGAGTTGGTTGTACCTAAATCAATACCCGCCGCGAGTTTGTGCTCATGGGGAGCAGAACTCTGGCCAGGCTCTGCAATTTGAAGTAATGCCATGATGGATCCTTGTTACTCACTAGCCGAGGAGGTTATCTTCGACTCGCTCAATTTCGTGTTTTAATTTCGCAATGAATTTAAGTTTTCTGACGCTGTCCGCTGCTTCTATCCAGCGTTGTTCATCCAGTTGCTGCTGCATACTCTCCAACTGCTGCTGATGCATGCGGCTGACTTTCGCATCGAAGTCAAACAGCGCCGTCTCCACATCGCCACTCTGGCTCATTTCTTCTAGCTCTTCACGCAGCTCCATTTGCTCCATGAGAAACATCGGATCCTGCATCGTCTGCTGCTCCGAGCGGATGTCCACCCCTTGCTGTTGCAGAATATACTCCGCCCGGCTGATGGGATTTTTTAGCACGTGGTAAGCGTCATTGATCTCAGAAGCTTTCTGTACCGCCATTAAACGATCACGCTCAGAACCACTGGCAAAGTTGTCTGGATGAAAACGCTTCTGGAGTTCACGGAACTGTGAAGAAAGAAGGCTACCATCCAGATTAAACTGACTTGGTAGCCCAAATAATTCAAAGTAATTCATTAAGAATTCTGTCCTTGGTCGTCAATCGGTAGGGACATGCCCTACCCATATCATCAATTAAACGTTAAAGCTCTCACCACAACCACACTCGCCTTTTGCGTTCGGGTTGTTGAACTCGAAACCTTCGTTGAGCCCTTCCTTAACATAATCAAGTTCGGTGCCATCTAGGTAAACGAGGCTTTTCTTGTCAATGATCACTTTGACACCAGAATGCTCAAATACTTCATCTTCTTCATTGAGATCATCGACAAACTCGAGCACATACGCCATACCAGAGCAACCTGTCGTTTTCACACCCAAGCGCAAGCCAATGCCTTTACCTCGGTTTTCTAAGAAGGTTCTTACGCGGCTTGCCGCTGTCTCTGTCATTGTGATGGCCATACTGCACCTTAGTTTTTTATTTGACGATGATAATGGGAGAGCGAGCCTCCCATTGTAACTTATTGTTGGTGTTTTTTCTTATAGTCAGCAACGGCTGCTTTAATGGCGTCTTCCGCCAAAATAGAGCAGTGTACTTTTACCGGTGGAAGCTCGAGCTCCTCAGCAATTTCCGCGTTCTTAATCGCCGCGGCTTCATCGATGCTCTTACCTTTTACCCACTCTGTGACGAGAGAGCTAGACGCAATCGCGCTACCACAACCGTAAGTCTTAAATTTCGCGTCTTCAATAATGCCCTCTGGGGTCACTTTGATTTGCAGTTTCATTACGTCACCACACGCTGGTGCGCCAACCATGCCGCTACCAACCGATGGATCTTCTTTATCAAACGAACCAACGTTACGTGGGTTTTCGTAGTGATCAATTACTTTTTCGCTGTATGCCATGATATTTACCTCGAATCCTCTATCTCATTCCCTGGGGAAACCTATCTATTAGTGGTGCGCCCACTCAACAGTGCTTAGGTCGACCCCTTCCTTGTACATATCCCATAGAGGAGACATGTCACGTAGCTTGTTTACCGCTACGCGAATTTGTTCAATTGCGTAATCAATTTCTTCTTCAGTGGTGAAACGACCAAATGAGAAGCGAATTGAGCTGTGTGCCAGTTCATCATCTAAACCGAGAGCGCGCAGTACATAAGATGGCTCTAGGCTAGCAGAGGTACACGCACTGCCTGAAGACACCGCAAGATCTTTCAGCGACATAAGCAAAGATTCACCTTCTACAAACGCGAAGCTGATGTTTAGGTTTTGTGGTACACGTTGCTCTAAGTCACCATTGATGGTCACGGCTTCTAAGTCTTTCACACCATTGAGTAGACGCTCACGCAATGCCAAAGCATGGTCGTGATCTTTCTGCATCTCTTCCTTTGCGATACGGAAGGCTTCGCCCATACCGACAATCTGATGTGTTGCCAGTGTGCCAGAACGGAATCCGCGTTCATGACCACCACCGTGCATTTGCGCTTCTAGACGAATACGAGGCTTACGACGAACGTACAAGGCGCCAATGCCTTTAGGACCGTACGCTTTGTGCGCTGAAAGAGAAATCAGATCAACTTTCATCTCTTGAACATCGATAGGCACTTTGCCCGCAGACTGCGCTGCATCGACGTGGAAAACAATCTTGCGCTCACGACACAACTCACCAATAGAGGCGATATCTTGAATCACACCGATTTCGTTGTTCACATGCATGATAGATACAAGAACCGTGTCGTCACGCATCGCCGCTTCAAGCTTATTCATATCGATGATGCCGTTTGATTCTGGCTCTAGGTATGTCACCTCAAAGCCTTCACGCTCTAATTGACGGCAAGGATCAAGAACTGCTTTGTGCTCGGTTTTGCAGGTAATGATATGTTTACCTTTCTTCTCATAGAAGTGTGCAGCACCTTTGATAGCGAGGTTGTCAGATTCAGTCGCGCCTGACGTAAAGACGATTTCACGAGGATCTGCATTGAGCAAATCTGCAATGTTCTCACGGGCCGTGTCTACCGCCTCTTCAGCCTGCCAACCGTAACGGTGTGAACGTGATGCAGGGTTGCCAAACGTACCGTCCATTGTCATGTACTGAACCATTTTTTCAGCAACACGTGGATCAACTGGGCAAGTCGCTGAATAATCTAAATAAATCGGCAGTTTCATTCTCTACTCCAATGTAACAGGCAGACCGCTTAAGAGCGGACGTTGACACCGATGGGTGCGGTGCTTGTATTTTTGTTGGTAAACCCATGATTGACAGCAAGATCGATATCTTGACGGTCTGAAATTTCTAATACTTCATTGTCATTCATCAACTCACCGAGTGTGATGTTGTTGAGGAAATCACTAATTCGAGAACTCAGGTCACGCCATAGCGTATGAGTTAGGCAGCGAGTACCACCTTGGCAGTCACCTTTACCATTGCATTTCGTCGCATCGACCGACTCATCGACCGCTGCGATAACAGTACCAATAGCAATAGTATTCGCTTCTGCACCAAGACGGTAACCACCACCAGGGCCACGTACACTCGCCACTAGGCCAGCTTTACGTAGCTTAGAAAACAGTTGCTCTAAGTAAGACAAGGAGATGCCTTGACGCTCAGAAATGTCCGCAAGCGGCACTGGATTTTGTTGTGAGTGCAGAGCCACATCTAACATGGCTGTCACTGCGTATCTTCCTTTAGATGTAAGTCTCATATAACACCATATCCACATCGTTTATGTGGTAGGAAGTTTTTCATACTTGACCAAAATGGTCAAGTATTTAATTGACTAATTTACTCAGGTATTCATCCCTAAGCTTACTGTGGCTTTACCCTTTGGAAAGCTGCTTCTCGATAGCGCTCAACATACCGCGTAAAATATTGAGCTCTTGGGCCTCTGGCCTCGCTCGATTGAACAACCGGCGAACCTTGTTCATCACTTTACCGGGCTGCTGCTGATTTATAAACTGGGTCTCGGTCGCGACTTTTTCAAGGTGCTCAAAGAACATTTCCAACTCTTTATGCTTGGGGTATTCAGCTTCAGATGGGGCATATTGCGCTTGCTCGGCATCGAGATAAGCCACTCGGACTTCGTAGCTGAGGGTTTGCACTGCCATAGCGAGGTTGAGAGAGCTGTACTCCGGGTTAGCAGGTATGCACACGTGATAGTGACACGTTTGCAACTCCTCGTTAGTTAGACCAGTTCGTTCTCGCCCAAAGACAAGGGCTACAGGTGCCTGCTGCCCTTCAGCGACAAATTTTTTGCCGCACTCTCTTGGTGTCAACATCGGCCATTCAAGGGTTCTGGAGCGGGCACTCGAACCCACCACGAGCACACACTCTTTTACTGCCTCTTCTAAGGTGCTGACCACTTCGGCGTTCAACGCAATGTCCGATGCCCCCGACGCCAACGCAATCGCTTGTTCATCAACTTCACATTGAGGATCGACCAACACCATGTTGGATAAGCCCATGACTTTCATCGCACGCGCTGCAGAACCAATATTGCCCGAATGTGAGGTGCCAACTAAGACAACCTTAACGTTATTTAACATCAAACCGTACCAAGATAAAAACCGCTGCGAGATATTAACATATACCTGAGTAAAATGGTCAGACCCTTAAGAGCATAAAAGTTAAGAGTTCAAAAAATAACCACTTCCATTTATCGAGCAATCTGATATACTCCCGCCCGTTTTTCTGTTCTTTAACATCCGTTGGGAAATTAGTATGCATCCAATGCTTAATATCGCTATTCGTGCTGCACGAAAAGCTGGCAACCATATTGCTAAATCTTTAGAAAATGCTGAGAAGATCGAATCAACTCAGAAAGGCACGAACGACTTTGTCACTAACGTCGACAAAGAAGCAGAAGCTATCATTATCGATACCATCAAGGCTTCATACCCAGAGCACTGCATTGTTGCAGAAGAAAATGGGGTTATTGAAGGTAAAGATAAAGACGTACAATGGATCATCGACCCACTGGATGGCACCACAAACTTTGTGAAAGGTTTGCCTCATTTCTGCGTTTCTATCGCTGTTCGTTTTAAAGGTAAAACGGAAGTAGCGTGTGTTTACGATCCTATGCTTAATGAACTGTTTACAGCGCAACGTGGCGCAGGTGCACAGCTCAACAATGCGCGCATCCGTGTGAAACAGCTAAAAGATCTACAAGGCACTGTGCTTGCAACGGGTTTTCCATTCAAGCAGAAACAGCACTCTGAATCTTACCTAAAAATTCTTTCAGCGCTCTTTGTTGACTGTTCAGACTTCCGTCGCACTGGCTCAGCTGCGTTGGACCTATGCTACATGGCTGCCGGCCGCGTAGACGGTTACTTCGAGCTAGGACTGAAACCTTGGGACATCGCTGCAGGTGAACTGATTGCTCGTGAAGCTGGCGCAATCGTGACAGACTTTGCAGGCGGCACAGAGTACATGAAGTCAGGCAACGTTGTGGCATCAAGCGCACGTGGCGTGAAAGGTATGCTTAAGCACATCCGTGAAAATGGTAACGAAGCTATCCTGAAGTAACCGAAACTTCACCCTATTTCTAGCCCACTCCTCGAGTGGGCTTTTTTGTATCTAACGATAGATATCCCCATCAGCATGCTGGTTAAAGGCAATATCGCTTTTAGCAAGCTTGGCTTTCCGAACGCTAGTTATCGATATTTCGTGACGTGTTGGTTAGTCAAAAAGTTCGAAAACGAGAGTTCCTAATAGAGATACCAGGAAGACGGGACTGGTGATCTAGAGATTCGAGCACCCGATACGTGCCGATTTGGAATAGGGATAATCCGCTGCTCTGAGCATTGGGTGACAGCCACAACCACGGGTTTTTATAGATACAAAAAGGCTCTAGTCTTTCGACTAGAGCCTTAGATATGGCAGGGGTGGAGAGATTCGAACTCCCAACACGCGGATTTGGAATCCGCTGCTCTGCCAATTGGAGCTACACCCCTAAAATAGGTTCAAATTGTTCGTGGAAGAGATATTCGAACTCCCAACACGCGCCTTCTCGAGGACTTTGGGGAATCCGCTGCTCTGCCAATTGGAGCTACACCCCTATCTTCGTGTTTATCGAGACGACTCTCATATAAGTGGCGGAGTGGACGGGACTCGAACCCGCGACCCCCGGCGTGACAGGCCGGTATTCTAACCAACTGAACTACCACTCCGCAGTGGTCTATTTAAAGTCTTATATCAATCGTGCTTCAAATAGATAATGTTCAAAGCCTGGCGATGTCCTACTCTCACATGGGGAAACCCCACACTACCATCGGCGCTAATTCGTTTCACTTCTGAGTTCGGCATGGAATCAGGTGGGTCCAAATCGCTATGGTCGCCAAGCAAATTCTTTAATTCGGAAAGCTGTTTTCAGTTCTTACACATTCAATGTTCTTACATTGAGTCCATCAAAACCCTTTGGGTGTTGTATGGTTAAGCCTCACGGGCAATTAGTACAGGTTAGCTCAACGCCTCACAGCGCTTACACACCCTGCCTATCAACGTTCTAGTCTCGAACAACCCTTA
>NZ_JCBDGX010000012.1:0-16258 GCF_059834345.1 Vibrio sp. R11-SG3-ISO3-SZ | reverse complement strand
GACACCCGATATCTGTTTTGAGCAAATCGGCAAAATTCGCGCGCAATACCCTGAGCTACCGATCGGTCTGTTGATGTATGCCAACCTCGTCTACGCACGCGGTATTGAGCATTTTTACCAACGCTGTGCCCAAGTAGGCATTGATTCGGTATTGATCGCCGACGTTCCCACCAATGAAAGTGCCGAGTTTGTCGCCGCCGCGGAGAAATTTGGTGTACACCCGATTTTCATCGCCCCGCCGACCGCCAGTGACGAAACGTTGAAGCAGGTGGCTAGCCTAGGTGGTGGTTATACCTATTTGCTCTCACGTGCCGGGGTCACCGGTGCAGAAACCAAAGCAAACATGCCCGTTGATCATATGCTGGATAAACTGCGCCAGTTCGATGCGCCACCGGCGTTACTCGGTTTCGGTATTTCGCAGCCTAGTCAGGTCAAACAAGCGCTCGATGCCGGTGCAGCAGGCGCGATCTCAGGGTCGGCCGTGGTAAAAATCATCGAAACAAACCGCGAAGATTGTGAAAAAATGTTAACGGAACTCGCCACTTTCACTCGCGAGATGAAAGCGGCCACACAGCGCTAATCCCTTTCCGTTTTACTTTCTATGAAGTCGGTTTCTCACTTTTGTGAGAAACCGAACATTTCATTAACAAAACAAACAACCCCTCCAATCAATCATTCCATCCCAAGTTATTCGCCAAGTCATTATATTTACCATTAAACCGAAACAAGCAAACGTTTGCTTTGTTGTGAAAACTTGTCGCTTATCAATAAATTTGTATTTTATTCCTCCGATCACTCCCTCCGACTATTGCCAATTGTAAAAATTACGTGTAAAAAACCTCACGATATTATTATCCAAAGATAAGTTTTCACTTAGAGGGTAATTCTAGGATTTTATAATTTATTAGCACAGAGGTTATGGAAGTGTTAAAAGAAAAGAGTTTGCTAAGCAACATCGGCGTGCAAGTCGTGATTGCAATGATCGTTGGTACTGCCGTTGGTGCCATGATGGGTGATGGTGCGACAGTATTTGCGCCTCTTGGTGCCATCTTTATCAACCTAATCAAGATGCTCGTGATCCCATTGGTCGCTGTGGCATTGATCTCAGGGGCTGCGGGTCTGGGCAACAGCTCAAATGCGGGTAAAGTGGGCATCACTACACTGGCCTACTTCGGCCTGACCTCTGCCGCTGCCGTTGCCCTCGCTTTGGTAATGGGTGAAGTCTTCAAACCGGGTCTAGGTATTGATGTCTCTGGTGTTGAAGGCATGTTCTCAGCTGAGTACGCTTCAAAGGGTGAACTTCCAACTTTCTGGGCAACCGTCACTGGTATGATCCCAACCAACGTTTTCCAATCACTCAATGATGCGAACATCCTTCAGATCCTTGTGTTCTGTCTGTTCTTTGGTATTGCGATTTCAAAGCAAGCGAAAGAGCGCCGCGAACCTATCATCAACGGCGTAAACTGCATTGTTGATGCGATGGTTTGGATGATCAACAAAGTGATGATCATTGCTCCTATTGGTGTATTTGGTCTGATGGCTGAAGCGGTCGGTACGTTTGGATTTGGCGCGCTCATGGTGGTATTCAAACTATTCGTTGTCTACGTTGCCGCGATTCTTATCTTCGGTTTCATTGCCTACCCGCTGATGGTTCACATCTTCACGAAGACATCTGCGAAGAAGTTCCTAGTTGCAATGAAGAAGCCACAAGCGGTAGCACTGTCGACGGCCTCTTCAATGGCGACACTACCCGTCACCATGGACACCGTGGAGCACGAGCTGGGTGTGAAAAACTCAACGGCATCATTCGTACTGCCGCTAGGTGCGACCATCAACATGTCTGGTAACGCCATTTACTACGGCTTGGTGGCCATCTTCTTCGCACAACTGTTCAATATTGACCTATCGATGGGTGCATACATTGCGATCATCGTCACGTCGACCTTAGGTGCAGTTGGCCAAGCGGGCGTACCGGGTCCATCATTCCTTGTGGTTGCTGTCCTGCTTGCGGCGGGTATTCCAATCGAAGGTCTACCACTGCTGTTCGCTTTAGACCGTATTTTTGACATGATTCGTACTGCGCTTAACATCACAGGTGATGCAGCGTGTGCGGTTATCGTTGATGCATTGGTTGAAGAAGAGAAACAGCAAGAGCTGCAAAAGCAAGAAGCTTAATCGCAAGCCACTCGCTATTCATTGTCCAACGGCCTCATTACGAGGCCGTTTTGTTATCTGGGAGATTGCCGGTTGGAGAGTGATTTCACCAGGTTTAATAGCGCTTTAAAGTCAGGGTCTCGGCAATCTTTCACCAGTTCATAGAGCGCCATTTCCACGCTAGTCAGCGCTATACCGCTTCGCGCTATCTTCTCTAACGCCAACTGCTTGTTGCTCATCGTTCGCGATGATGTTGCGTCCACCACAAGATGAGGCTCCCATCCCAAACGCTTAAGCCCAAGCACTGTTTGATAGACGCAAATGTGCGTCTCTATGCCACACACTAACCACTGGGTTCGAGCGCTTTGATTGAGAGCCTCCACCACCGCTGGCTCAGCATTGGCGTCAAATGTCCATTTTGCCAATGGTTGATGCGGGGTTAAGGCGGCTTGAAGCTCAGGCGTCGTATTGCCCAATTTATCTGGGTGTTGCTCGACCCAGACAATAGGCAGCGCTAGAGTTTTCGCCGCTTCCACTAAGGCGAGACAATGCGCTATCAGCGCATCACTCTCTTGTACAAGACGCGCCAACTCACCTTGCACATCGATGATCAGCAATCCCGTGGTCGCCTTGTTCAACATCAGAGGTGGTTGGTTAGTCATGCCTGTTCCTTATTGGTTCGAGTCACTCACATGGCAACACTGTGACCCATTTTGCTCATGATTGGAAACCTCTTTGATCACACTATTCACTACCCCTCAACCTCTCACAAAAAATCCGCCACAAAAAAACCGCTCCGAAGAGCGGTTTGTGAAACCTAGACTAGGTAACAAGAGTTACGCTAAATCAAAACGATCCGCGTTCATAACTTTGGTCCACGCCGCGACGAAATCCTTAACCAATTTCTCTTGGTTATCGTCTTGTGCGTACACCTCAGCGTAAGCGCGCAGGATAGAGTTAGAACCAAAGACTAAGTCAACGCGTGTGGCTGTCCACTTAGTTTCGCCTGTCTTACGGTCATTGATGTGGTACAGGTTGCGACCTTTCGGTTCCCAACTGTACGCCATATCCGTTAGATTAACGAAGAAGTCGTTGGTCAGTGCTCCGACACGGTCAGTAAACACACCATGCTCAGTACCAGCGTGATTAGTGCCAATAACGCGCAGACCGCCAAGCAGTACTGTCATTTCTGGCGCCGTTAGGCCCATCAACTGAGCTCGGTCGAGCAGCATTTCTTCTGGGTTCACCACGTAGTGTTTCTTCTGCCAGTTACGGAAACCATCCGCTAAAGGCTCCAGCACGTCGAAAGACTCCACATCCGTCATCACATCGGTCGCATCACCTCGACCCGGTGCAAACGGAACAGGCACATTGAACCCAGCCGCTTTAATCGCTTTTTCTACACCGACATTACCGGCGAGTACGATGGTATCCGCAACACTAGCGCCAAACTGCGCAGCAAGCGCTTCTAGCACAGCCAGTACCTTGGCTAAACGCTCAGGCTCGTTGCCTTCCCAGTTATTTTGTGGAGCAAGACGGATACGCGCACCGTTTGCACCGCCACGGTTATCCGAACCACGGAAGGTACGAGCGCTATCCCAAGCCGTTGTTACCAATTCACTGACGCTCAGGTTGCTTGCTTCGATCGCCGCTTTCAAACCCGCAACATCGTAGTCGGATTTCCCTGCTGGGATTGGGTCTTGCCAAATCAAATCTTCCGCTGGAACATCAGGGCCGAAGTAGCGCGCTTTCGGACCAAGATCGCGGTGGGTTAACTTGAACCATGCTCTGGCGAATACTTCATCGAAATAGGCAGGATCTTTGTGGAAACGCTCAGAAATCTTACGGTACTCAGGATCCACTTTCAGCGCCATGTCAGCGTCTGTCATCATTGGATTGTAACGTTTTGATGAGTCTTCCACATCAACCGGCTTATCTTCTTCTGCGATATCCACCGGCTCCCATTGCCACGCACCAGCTGGGCTCTTGGTGAGCTGCCACTCATACTTAAACAGCAAATCAAAGTAGCCGTCGTCCCATTGGGTTGGGTTAGTTGTCCAGGCACCTTCGATACCACTGGTCACTGTGTTGCGACCAATGCCACGCGACTTGTGGTTCATCCAGCCCATACCTTGCTCTTCAAGACCTGCTGCTTCTGGATCTGGACCAAGCTCGCCCGCGTCACCGTTACCGTGCGCCTTACCGACGGTGTGTCCACCTGCCGTCAGTGCCACTGTCTCTTCATCGTTCATCGCCATACGCGCAAACGTCACGCGCATATCTTGAGCGGTTTTGAGTGGATCTGGGTTACCGTCGACCCCTTCTGGGTTAACGTAAATAAGGCCCATCATTACCGCAGCCAATGGGTTTTCAAGATCACGCTCACCGGAGTAACGGCTATTCTCTGAGCCAGATGGCGCTAGCCACTCTTGCTCGCTACCCCAATAGATGTCTTTTTCTGGGTGCCAAATGTCTTCACGACCAAAGGCAAAACCAAAGGTCTTAAAGCCCATTGATTCATACGCCATATTACCGGCAAGAATCATTAAATCCGCCCAGCTGATTTTGTTGCCGTATTTGCGTTTGATTGGCCAAAGTAACCGACGTGCTTTGTCTAGGTTGGCGTTATCTGGCCAAGAGTTGAGTGGTGCAAAGCGCTGGTTACCGGTCGAACCGCCCCCGCGACCGTCCTCGGTACGGTAGCTACCTGCTGAGTGCCACGCCATACGAATCATCAAGCCACCATAGTGTCCCCAGTCTGCAGGCCACCACTCTTGGCTGTTGGTCATCAACGCTTTTAAATCTTGTTTAAGCGCTTCTACGTCGAGTTTTTTGAGCTCTTCTCGATAGTTGAAATCCGCGCCGAGAGGATTCGTTTTGCTGTCATGTTGATGCAAGATGTCTAGGTTCAACGCCTTTGGCCACCACGCGACATTGGATGAACTGGCATCGGTATGGCTACCGTGCATTACCGGGCATTGACCAGCCCCTTGAGTGCTTTGATCTTTCATTGCTTATCCCTTTCTTGCTCTTGTGTATTTGTTCCTAAACCACATCTATGTTGGCAGGGGCACTGAAAACCCTATTTGATCTAAATCAAAAACACAGCCTGACGTTGTGTAGGAATTGCTTGAATTGACACAGGAAGCATAGAAAAGATTTGTCTATTTCACGAGGTTATTTCGCCTATATATTCAATCGTCAAAACCTATGGCTTTAGGTTTAGCCGGCTTACGCGAGGATTACGTTAAGGCTGGATGGGAAGGTATAAAACCCAAAAGCGGCCAATTTGGCCGCTTAAGAAATTTGGTAAACAAAGATTACAGGAAGTTCAATGACGCCGTTAGCGAGAACACACCCATGTCTTCTTTATCCATTTTGTAGTTCTCATATTTGGCACCGACAGTGAGCGGGCCAAAGATTTGGTAATCCGCACCCACACCAAGCATGATGTCGTAGCCATCATCTTCTAGTGCTGCGTTGCTTGAAGATTGCTCCCAAGAGTGCACGCCAGCTTTACCATACACTTGAAGTGGACCAAGATTGATGCTTGGTTTTGCCGCAAAGTAAACGTTGTCTAGTTTGACCTTTGAAGTACCCGTCTCAAACTCACCAAGATTGTTATAGCCCGCCTCAAGGCCAATAAAAGGCAAAATACCCGTACCGACATGAACATTGTACGCCGTTGAACTATCTCCTAAGAAATCCGAGTTACCGACTGAAGCGCCGCCGTAAATCCATGAGTCTGCTGACGCGGTCGCTGATGCCCCAATCAAAGCGAGCGCTAGTAGTGTTTTTTTCATAATTAACCTTCTCTCGTTTAAAAAGGTAATGGAGAGTAGCAAGCGGCAATCCATTACCTGTCAATCGTCAAAATACCGTACCGTGATTAAATCTAAGCAATTATTATGCCTACCTATTCACTGTTTAATCGTACTCGGTAAGTAACCTTAGATATCATCTATCGCATTCTTCACCCGTTTGTCTGACACCGGGTACGGCGTACCCAGTTGCTGGGCAAAGTAACTGACACGCAGCTCCTCTATCATCCAGCGAATCTCTTTAACGGACTCAGGAATGGCCATCCCTTTAGGGATCTTATTGAGCAGCTCCTTGTAATCATTGGTCACCGACTCAATTTTCAGCATATGCAGCCTATCTTTATTCGGGTCGATGGGCAGTTTTTCCATCCGACGTTCAATCGCTTTCATGTAACGCAAGATGTCTGGTAATCGCTTCCAGCCGCATTCCGTCGCAAACCCTTTGAAGATCAACCCTTCGATTTGCGCTTTGATGTCTGATAAAGCGAACGCCATCGTAAAGTCGATTTTGCCTTTGAGCTTTTTGTTGATGTTAAACGCGGTCGTTAATATTGTTTCGACTTGCTTTGCGATATCCACGACCGTGTCGCCAAGCTCGCCGCGTACATGCTCTTTCAGCTGCTCAAACTTCTCAGGCTGCCACACCAAACCGCCCTGCTCTTCAATGAGCTTATCGACGCCACACGCGATGCAGTCGTCAATCAAATCCATCACTTTGCCATACGGGTTAAAGTAGAGACCGAGTTTCGATTTGTTAGGCAGATTAGCGTGCAGATACTTAATCGGCGATGGCACATTGAGCAAAATCAAACGGCGCTGACCCGCTTGCATTGCTTGAATCTGCTCTTGCTCCGTTTCAAACAGCTTGATTTCTACGCTGTCTTTGCTATCGATGATGGCAGGGTAAGCTTTGACATCATACCCACCCCGCTTCTGCTGGTAGACTTTTGGCAGTTCACCAAAACTCCACGTGTGCAGACCTTGCTGTTCGATATCATCATCGGCCACTTTCGATAACGTCTCTTGCACCTGCTCTTTCAGGCTCTCTTTGAGCGCATGCAAATCGCTGTTCTCTTTCAGCTTACGGTTGCGATGATCAACCGCGCGGAACGTCACTTTCAAATGATCAGGGAGCTGAGCAAGATTCCAATCTTCACGTAACACTTCCACACCCGTCATGCGGCGCAGCTCTTTTTCCAATGCATCGAGCAGTGGCAGCGCCATCGGCGTCACACGGGCAAGAAAGGCATCCGCGTAGTTGGGCGCGGGGACAAAGTTTTTCCGCACCGTTTTGGGCAAGGATTTAATCAGGCTGACAACCAACTCATGGCGCAGGCCAGGAATTTGCCAGTCAAACCCCACGGGTTCCACTTGGTTCAAAATCGGCAGTGGAATGTGCACAGTGACACCGTCACTATTCTCACCGGGCTCGAACTGATAGCTCAATTTGAGTTTGAGACCATTTTGATACCAGAAATTCGGATAATCGAGCTCAGTCACATGGCTCGCATCACCTTTGAACAGCATCTCTTTCTCGAAATTGAGCAGCTCAGGATTCTCTTTTGCCGCCGCTTTCCACCAAGTATCGAAATAGCGCCCAGAAACGACGTCCGTCCCCACACGCTGATCGTAAAAATCAAACAGCTCATCATCATCGACCAAAATATCTCGTCGACGTGACTTGTGCTCGAGCTCTTCCACTTCTTGGAGTAGCTTACGGTTTTGCTTGAAGAAAGCGTGTTTGGTTTCCCACTCTCCCTCAACCAATGCGCTGCGAATGAAGATTTCGCGGCTGACCGCAGCATCAATCGTTCCGTAGTTGACTAAGCGCTTGGGTACAATAGGGATGCCATACAGCATCACTTTTTCATACGCCATGACCGCTGCGCGTTTCTTCGACCAATGAGGCTCACTGTGGCTTCGTTTGATTAGGTGCTTCGCTAGAGGTTCCACCCACTCAGGCTGAATCTTGGCAATAATGCGGCCCCAAAGTTTGGATGTTTCCACCAGCTCGGCAGAGACAATCCACTTAGGTTGCTTTTTGAATAGGCCAGAGGCAGGAAAGATATGAAAACGCGCATTGCGCGCCCCTTGGTACTCATTCTTCTCCTGATCTTTCATACCGATATGAGACAATAGCCCCACTAGCAGTGCACTGTGCACCCCTTGGTAACTCGCAGGCTCATCATTGAGTTTGGCATCCATCTCTCGCATTGACTGATGCAGTTGGAAATAGACATCTTGCCACTCACGAATTCGCAAGTAGTTGAGATAGTCCTCTTTACACTGCTTTCGGAACTGGTTGCCCGTCAATTTTTTCTGCTGCTTTTGGATGTAATCCCACAGGTTAACGAAGGTCAGAAAGTCCGATTCTTCATGGAAAAAGCGGCGATGTTTATCATCAGACGATTGCTGTTTGTCGCTTGGGCGCTCCCTCGGATCTTGAATGGAGAGCGCAGAGGCAATCACCATCACCTCTTTGAGTGCGCCATACTTCGGCGCTTCCAACACCATACGCGCCAAACGTGGGTCAATCGGCAAACGGGCCAATTGACGCCCAGTTGGAGTAAGACGTTTTTTCGGATCTTTGCCTTTTTCGTTGATCGCCCCAAGTTCTTCGAGCAAACGCACACCGTCTTGGATGTTTCGCTTATCAGGCGCTTCAACAAATGGGAAAGCTTCGATATCACCAAGACCCAGAGCCGTCATCTGCAAAATGACTGACGCTAAGTTGGTGCGCAAGATCTCAGGATCGGTAAACTCTGGGCGAGAGTTAAAATCCTCTTCTGAGTAGAGGCGAATACAGATCCCCTCTTCCACACGTCCACAGCGACCTTTACGCTGATTGGCGCTGGCTTGTGAAATGGGCTCAATCGGTAAGCGCTGAACTTTGGTGCGGTAACTATAACGACTGATGCGCGCCGTACCAGGATCAATCACGTATTTGATTCCCGGTACCGTTAGCGAGGTTTCCGCGACGTTGGTCGCGAGCACAATTCGACGCCCTGCGTGAGGTTGGAAAATTTTGTTCTGCTCACCTGCAGACAATCGCGCGTACAAAGGCACAATTTCGGTACTTTTCAGGTTGCGTTTAGCGAGTGCGTCCGCGGTGTCGCGAATTTCACGCTCACCGTTCATGAAGATCAAAATGTCGCCGAGCCCTTCATCGCACAGCTCATCCACCGCATCAAAAATACCTTCAAGCTGATCACGATCGCTTTCGTCTTCACCGCTCAGTGGGCGATAGCGCGTCTCCACTGGGTAGGTTCTACCAGAAACTTCAATGATCGGAGCCTGGTTGAAGTGCTTTGAAAAACGCTCTGGATCGATGGTCGCCGAGGTAATGATGATTTTCAGATCAGGGCGCTTTGGCAACAGCTCTTTCAGATAGCCGAGGATGAAATCAATGTTCAGACTGCGCTCGTGCGCTTCATCGATAATGATGGTGTCGTATTGATTGAGAAAACGATCGTGTTGAATTTCAGCCAGCAAAATACCGTCTGTCATCAACTTGATCTGGGTGTTGTCAGAAATCTGATCGTTAAAACGCACTTTGTAGCCGACAAACTCGCCGAGCGGCGTTTCCATCTCTTCAGCAATACGGTTCGCTACTGAGCGCGCTGCAAGACGACGGGGCTGGGTATGGCCAATCAAGCCATACTGACCACGGCCAAGCTCGGCACAAATTTTAGGCAACTGAGTCGTTTTACCTGAGCCGGTTTCACCGGCCACAATCACGACCTGATGCTCAGCAATCGCCTTCGCGATGTCGTCTTTCTTTTGACTGACCGGCAGCTGCGCTGGGTAGTCGATAGTCGGCGTGTGTTGCCCTCGCAGCTCGGCCTGCATGATAGACTTGGCCATATCGAGTGCGATGTCATCAAACGCGGCATGACGCGCCGCGTCCTTTTTGATTTTACTTGCCCCGCTGATGCGTTTACTGAAACGAAAGCGATCGCGAAGCATACACTGCTCCAGCGCCTTACGTAATTGAGCGGGTGAATTCACTTGCGCGGCTGGCGCGCTCTTTTTATCTGGCTGTGACGAGGTCAAAGCATGTCCTATTTTGTTACTGTCGATAAAACTGCGCGGATTGTATCACAACTGTGTGGCGACGCGCCCGTCGCAAACATACTGGGCGCGTGACAGGGAAAAGGAGGCGCTAATACGCCGACTCATTAGAACTCGTATTGCAGATATACGGTATTGTAATTGCTGCCACCTTTAATACGACCATACTGAGAGGCTTTTTCGAAAATGGCGCTGCGATGATGCAGAGAGTAGCCAAACCAGAGACGTTTCAGGTCGGTATTGCCGAGCAATGACCCCACATTGACATCAAATGAGAAATCAAGATAGTTGAGAAGCTTGCTGGGTTCTCTATCTTTACGTTCCATTTCTGTCCCCTCAATATGGGTGATGCTGTCAATGTACGACATCCCCTCCGCGACGCCAAAGCGCCATTGCGTTGGCCAGTTGAACGTGTAGTAGGCTTTGATCGCCGCGACGTATTCGGTTGACGCCGATTGTACGTCCGATGACCAGTGGTGAACGATCCCTGGCGTCAAATAAATATCCAGCGGCAAGCCAAACAACTCATCCGTTAAGGGATGGCCATAGAACAGCGACGTCAACTGGTTGTTATCAGGATCTTTTTCCGCATCAAAACGGAAGATTTCACCGATATTCGATGGTGTCGCCCAACCGTGTGCGACGCGAAGATAACGATGGTTATTCAGCTCAGACTTTGGCGCGCGTGCTTGATCATTAAAAAAGCCAAAGCCGAGAAACAGCTCGCCTTGATAGCGGTCTTGGACCATGTTGGCCTGATAGGCATTGTCATCAAGGCGCGTCACACTGGTCTCACCCAAAAGATAGAGATTCGAGATCACATGATAACGGGCACTCATTCCCACATTCACATCAACGCCTGCCCCGACTGTCTCGCCGCTAAACTCGGACATCGCGAAGTAGTAGCTGTTGAAGTCCGCGTCTTTGTAGCGCACTTTGGCATACGGTGACCATTGCCACTCACCCGACTGATATTCCCCTTTAAACGTCAGGTTGGCGTGAAAGCGAAAATCCGAATCCGCCATTAACTCGGTATTCATTCGCCATTCATCATTGATCTTATATTGTGCTTGTAATCCGGCGTCTAGCGTGTCGGTGATAAGCTGGTTTTGCTTTGAGGCAGGGACGTCGACAAATCGCAAGCGCATCAACGCATTAAGTTGCCATTGTTCGCTGTCGTCACGCCAAAGATGCGCCCCGCCTTCAGTGCCATCGATGTAAAAGGTGTCGCCGCTAAAAAACAGCATAGGAATGAAGGTGTTGACCGATTGATCGCCAGTCGTCGTATCAAATGGGATGGACGCAGTACGCACCATGGCTGCAATGCCCCACTGCTGCTCACTTTGCGTAACCGGTTGAGAGACGTCTGCGTGAGCAGTACTGACGCCGGCTAAAGTGAGCGCTGCGGTGCAGGAAAACGAGCGCCAATGAAGAGATGAGATTGTTGCCATTTTGTATCCAATATTGATTGAACCACACAATTTGTCGCCAATCAGTGTGCTTAGTACTTATGTTTGAGCGCGGTTAGCCGCTAGAATAGCTATATGATCTCTTAAATCGAACCATTGTGAAAGCATCTGAACTAAAGAAACTTCTAAGCGCGTTACCTCAAGGTGACGACCCAGACATCGTCACCGGCGATGAGTGGTTACCCGAGCAACTCCTCGACACTCACGTTGACGGTGATCTGCTGTTTATGCATTTTGATACTGCACCTGATGAATCCTCCGGAGAGGAAGAAGGGCGAGGCTTTGTCGAGCACGAAATTGATCTCATTCGACAACGCTTAGGCTCGCTACTCAATGAGCCTAGTGATAGCGAAAGCAAAATCGATGCACTGCTGGCTTTGGTCTTGATGGCGCATGAGCAATCCAGTTCAGAAGTGATAGAGCGACTCGAAGGCCCCGACCTGGCACTTGAGCCATCAAACCCCAAAGAGAGTGATGAGTAAAGAAACGACACTACCTTACCTCATTGCAGGCCCTATCCTGCGCAAAGCGACGCCTGAACATCTAGTGTTTTGGTTGGTCACCTCTGCCCCTTTGCACGGCTCTTTTGAGCTCTACCAGCAAGGGCAACCGCTATTGAAGGATTCACTCAGTCAGTGTTCATCGATTCAGATAGGCGAACACGCGTACGTGACCTTGGCACATTTTCGCGGCCATTTCCCAGCCAACGAAACACTGAGTTACGACTTTGTCACCCCTCACGGTGGCCTGGCTGAACTGGCGCCTTATTTGCTCTATCCCGGTGAGACCCGCTTACACTTTCACCTGTCGACCCAAGCAAACTACGTTGTGCATGGGTCGTGCCGCAACCCACATCACCCCAGCGGTGATGCACTGGTGGCAATGGAAGCGAAAGTCTCTGCCCAATCACCTGAAGAGCGGCCAGATTTGCTGATGATGGCCGGTGACCAAATCTACGCCGATCATGTTGCAGGGCCGACATTGGATGCCATTGATCAAGTTATCGATCTGCTCGGTCTGAGAGGAGAGACGTTTGAAGGGGCCTGTGTTGACAATGACAAAGCGCTGCGCCGACACACTCATCACCTCTATGGCCGAGAGCACATTTTGCCCGCCTACCACCCAGACGAGCGCTGGTGGCACGCCTTTTTTAAGCCCTCTGAGCAGCCTGTTTTCAGCGCCACGGGGGCAGAGAACCACCTGATTGCCTGCGCGGAATTTATCGCGATGTATCTATTGGTGTGGTCGCCCGTCTTATGGCGACATGTGGATCGAGAACGCCTCAACAAGCCTAACACTGAGACGGAACTACCGACCATTCCCGAGCAATGGCAAACCACATTTGAGCACGAAGCCAACGTCATGGAGGCGTTTGTGGTGGGCTTGCCCAAGGTAGCACGGTTGTTGGCTCATATTCCCACTTACATGATTTTCGACGACCACGATGTCACCGATGATTGGAATTTAACCGTCGGCTGGGAATATCAGGTCTATCAGCACCCCTTTTCCAAACGGATTATTGGCAACGCGCTGATCGGCTACTGGTTGTGTCAGGGGTGGGGCAATGAACCCGACCATTTTGACGCCGAGTTTATCAGTCTAGCGCAGCGCTATTTTGAAGACCCCGTCCCCCAGCATCACGATGCTTTTATCGCGCATTTGCTCAGCTTTGAGCAGTGGCATTACACCATTGACACCTCGCCTAAGGTGGTGGTGCTCGATACCCGTACCCGCCGCTGGCGCTCGGAATCTAGGATGAACAAACCGTCAGGTTTGATGGATTGGGAAGCGTTGATGGAACTGCAACAAGCCTTGCTCCATCAAGAAAAAGTGATCATCGTTTCTCCTGCACCTATGTTTGGCGTTAAATTTATCGAAACGCTACAACGCATTGTTACCCTATTAGGTAAACCTTTGATGGTGGATGCGGAAAACTGGATGGCGCACCCGGGCAGTGCCAACACCTTACTGAGTATTTTCACTCATACCCAGACGCCGACCAACTTTGTTATTCTCTCTGGCGATGTGCACTACTCTTTCGCTTATGATATAGAGTTGCGCTTTCGTAAAAATAGCCCACACCTTTATCAGTTCACCTGCAGTGGCTTTAAGAGCCAGTTCCCAGAGCCCTTGTTGGCGATCTGCGATCACGCGGACAGACTGCTCTATTCACCGCGCTCGCCACTCAACTGGTTTACCAAACGTAAGCGTTTGAAGGTTCGTAAACGTGATCCTGATAGCCAGGGACTGCGCAGACTGATTAATGCCAGCGCGATTGGCGAGCTCCACCTCGATGAAAAAGGTGCCCCCAAATCGATCGAAATTTTGACGTCTGAAGGCAAGCGCATCGCTTTTCCACCCATAAAGCCATCCCGTTAATGACCCGACTTCATCCACTAAGTGCTCTTAGGTGGCGTTAAGTAAGGATTGTGTAAAGAGGCTTGTGATCGCCGTCAATCATCACTATGTATATATCATATCGAATGTATTGAGGTCACAACGATGATGAATGCGCTATCTAAACTCTTTAAGCAATTGGTGGAAGGCAAAGACTTAGGAGAGCAATCAAGCCAAGATCCGCATCTGGCGATCGCCTGTTTGCTGTCCGAAGTAGCCGGTGCCGATCACCAAGTGAGCGAGGAAGAGGCCCAAGCCAAACAGCAATTGCTGTCGCGTCTAGTCGGGATTGATCACCAACAAGCAACCCACCTCCTATCCCGAGCAAAAGAGACGACGCAGCACTCTGCCTCGCTGTATGATTTTACTTCCCAACTTCGTTCACTCACCCAAGAGACGCGTTTTGAGTTGATTCAAGCCATGTGGCAAGTCGCACACGCCGACGGCAACATCGACCCACTTGAAGACGCCGTGATCAGAAAAACCGCTGAACTCTTGTATGTGGATCACAGCGAGTTTATCCGCGCCAAATTATCGGTCATCGAGGACAATGACGGCAAATAACCTAGCGGCTCGTTTTTAATCCACAAAGTCACGGCGCTGGATATCGTATTGCGTCATTTTGTTGTTAAGTGTGCGTCGTGGCAGTTCCAATTCGTCCATCACTGCTTGCACGTTACCTTTATGGCGTTTAAACGCTTGAACAATCACATGCCGTTCAAAGCTGTGCACGCGATCCGCGAGGTTGTTTGAGCTCAGGCTCGGCGTTAGCGGCTCCGTCCCCAGTACGCTGGCCAAATTTACGCCCTGGCCGATACCCAATACATACCGCTCGGCACTGTTTTTCAACTGTCGCACATTGCCGGGCCACTCTTGTTCACACAGTAGCAAACTCTCCTGGTCGCTGAGTGGCTGATAATCACGTTGGTATTGCATCGCGGCTTTGCGTGCAAAAAATTCGAACAAGAGCGGAATGTCTTCACGGCGATCGGCCAAATCTGGCAAATGCAGTTCCATGACATTGAATCGGTAATAGAGGTCCTCACGAAACTCGCCCCGCTCAGACGCCTGTTTGAGATCGACTTTACTCGCCGCGATCACCCACAAATCCAATGCGATCTCTTGGTTAGAACCGACTCTTTCCACTTTCCTCTCTTGCAACACACGCAGCAGCTTAATTTGAAAACTGATCGGCATACTCTCTATTTCATCAAGAAACAGCGTCCCTTTGTTCGAGTGCTCAATTTTCCCGATGCGCTTAGACTGAGCGCCGGTAAACGCGCCCTTCTCATGACCAAACAGCTCACTTTCAAACAAATTGTCCGGTATGGCGCCGCAGTTGACCGCCACAAAGGGATGATCACGCCGTGCGCTCACCTCATGTAAACATCGCGCCACCAGCTCTTTACCGGTCCCGGTCGAGCCATTGATCACTGTATCCACGGGAGTTTGGCCGAGCATTAAGATCTGCTGACGAAGGGCATTCATTACTGGCGACTCGCCAATCATTCTGCTTTCAAGCGTAGGGCGCTGACTGAGTAAGCGCTGCAAGTTCCGGTTTTCCAACACAAGCCGCCGCTTCTCGCCAGCGCGCTGAATTCTGTCAATCAACAAATCTGGCTCTACCGGTTTTTCAATGAAGTCATACACACCACCGCGCATCGCGTCGACCGCCATTTTGACATCCCCATGCGCCGTCACCAGCAGCACCGGAATATCACTGTCGATGGTTTGTACTGCCTTGGCAAACGCTAGGCCATCCATTTTTGGCATTCGGATGTCAGACACCACCACACAATGGCTTTGAGCATCAATGGTGGCCAAGGCGCTCTGCGCATCGGCGAAATCTCGCACGCTCAATCCGGCCAGCTGCAACCACTGTTTGGTCGCTCGGCGGATTGCACTTTCATCATCAACCAAGATGACTTCGGGCGGCAAAGAGTGACCAAACGTCGCCAACTCGTCTGACGGGGGAAAAGGGTGTGTCATGAGGAACTCCTTAATTCTGCTTCAGGCGATTCGGCGCACTGGAGTTTCAACTGAAACTCGCAGCCCCTATCGGCGGCAATCACCTCCAACCGCCCACCAAACTCTTCCACAATCGTGCGAGAGACGGAGAGCCCTAAGCCCACCCCCTTCCCTGCCGGTTTGGTGGTAAAAAATGGCTCAAACAGACTCGCCAAGTGTTCCGCCGCGATGCCGGCGCCATTGTCGGTCACCGAGAGCAACACCTCGCTGCCCCGCTGCCAAGTGCGAATCTGAATCTTACCGTGCTCTCGATGCCCGTTTGCATCGTCTTCTTTTGCGGTATTGGCGTCTTCAGCAATCGCATCGGCGGCATTGCGT
>NZ_JCBDGX010000011.1:0-25452 GCF_059834345.1 Vibrio sp. R11-SG3-ISO3-SZ | reverse complement strand
AGGTATTCCCGCCGATCAACTGGAACACATTTTTGAGCCACTCATTCAAGCAGGCAGTGATGCTCATCGATACCGCCAAGGGGCGGGGCTTGGCCTGTCGATCAGTCGTCAATTGATCGATTTAATGCACGGCAATCTGTACGTCAGCAGCCAGCCCATGGTGGGGACGACCTTCAGCTTTACGCTCCCGGTGGCAAGCGACGAACAAATTGCCCAAGCCAATCAGACCGTACTGCCTCACTTTAAAGCGCCTGATAATACTGAGATCGAGCTGCCTGAAGTCTCGAGCTTGCCAGAAAATCCAGACGGGCCGTTACTACTGGTGGTCGATGATGAACCGGTCAACTTGCGGGTGCTTGATAGCTTCCTGCGCCTTGAAGGCTATCGTGTGCGCTGCGCGAAAGATGGCCAAGAAGCGTTGGAAGCCTTGGATGCAGAGCCACCACAACTGTTGCTGCTCGACATCATGATGCCAGGGATGAACGGCTATCAGGTGTGTGAAAAAGTGCGTCAACAGTACGATCACGCTGCGCTGCCGGTGATCATGTTGACGGCGCTTAACCAAAGCGACGATCGCGTCAAAGGCTTCAATGCGGGCGCGAATGACTACCTATCCAAACCTTTCAACAAGCAAGAGTTAGCGGCGCGCATTCAAGCCCATTTGACCGCCAGTAAAGCGGAGCTGCGTCGACAAGAGAACCAGCAGCTGCAAATCGAGTTAAAACGACGGGCAGCGGTCGAAGCCAGCTTACTGGAAACGCAAGGACGACTGCTAGAGCAACTTGAATCGGCCCCTGAAGCCATCATTTGTGTGCGTGAAGATGGCAAAGTGCGCTTTGCAAATGAAGCGGCTTCACGCCTCTTCCGCCGCTCTGCGGAGCAGCTCAAACGCTCAAACGCAGACGAGCTTATTGCGCCAAAATACCTCAGTGTCAAACAAGATCACTACTGCGGCACTATCGATGTCTATGTAGAAGATGTTCGTCAGCATATCTCCGCCGACATCCTGCGTATGCCTGAGGGCTCCGACCTGCGCACCATGTACATCTTCAATGTGGGTGGCAGTGTCAATGCCACTCGTATCCACAACCTAGAGACGGCCATTGAGGCACTCTCTACCTTTGCCTTTGAAGGCGACAAGGCCAAACTGCAAGAACTCAAAGAGCTCGGTGGCGAATTTACTCGTTTAGCCGAGCGCGTCAGCGGTGACAATAAATCCAAGCAAGATCTGATGCGCGAAGTCTTGGTCGATGCCATGACTCAAGCGTTAGACTATTGGGAGAGCGTGACCGGTCAGACGAAATTCTCCTTTGCTGAACAAAGTGGGTTGTGGCGCGTCTACTTAGACCGCAGCACACTGCAAACTCGTACATTGGACAAATACCTACGAGTTGAAACACTGCCTAAAACGCCACGCTGGCGCACGGTATTAAGCTCGCTCGATTACATCTTGGAGCACTGCCAGGAACGCAGTCCACAGCGCGAACATATCGAAGAATTGCGCGATAAATTGCATCACTTATTGACCAACTAAGCAGATTGAGCCCGCTGCCTAGCGGGCTTTTTTCTGCCCTGAAAAACACCCTTCCTCACGCCTCAAACAGTTACTACACGGCGTAAAAAAACCATGATAGCCAGGTTATTTCTCTCGTGTGATGCGGCAAAATATCGACGATTAGCACGCTCAAATACCGGCAAGAAGGAATTATTACGGCAGTTTGCGAAGCCAATCACAACAGAACGGCAGATTATAATTAACGGGGTAAATTAACCCAAATCTGGGCACGTGACCAAGATCTCAATCAAAGCAAGCCCCGTCAACAAGACCTTATTGAAAAAGCCTAGGCGATAGTATGCACTTACAAACACGCCAAGCATGGCGCTTTTCTGCGATAGACTTCAAAGCAAAAAATTGATTAAATTTAAAACAATTACTGTGTTTTTTAACGGTTTTAACGAGTCATTGATTGGTTTTAACGTTTTTAACGGGAAAGAGGATTGCACGTTTTCCGCTTCCGGTGTTTTCTTACTGTGCCTAAGGCCTACAGGCCACTCTGGCTGACTGGGTCCTCCGTCTTGGTCAGCACCAATCTGAGGTAGGCCTTAGTGAGTGTTTATCAATTGATGACATTCCAACCATTGTGAAATGAAAGCAAATAGTAAGGAACAGCTATGCTTGCCAACATTAAGAAAACAGCACTAGCAACCGCGATTATCGCAACTGCAACTACAGGTTTTGCATCAGTAGCAACAGCGGCAGAGCGCAGTGAGCTAACCGTCCACCCTAAAGAGTTCACGACCTTTGTTCGTAACTTCAACCCGTACCTAGGTGCGACCAACCTTCACACCACAACAGACTTCATGTATGAGCCACTCGTTGTCTTCAATGAGATGCACGGCAACACACCTGTGTTCCGTTTGGCAGAAGCGTACAAGATGTCAGACGACCTAATGAGCGTCACTTTTGACATTCGTAAAGGCGTGAAATGGTCTGATGGCGAAACATTTGACGCGAACGACGTCGTGTTCTCTTTCAACCTAGTGAAAAACAAACCTGAACTGGACCAAAGCGGTATCAACTCTTGGGTTACTGGCGTTGAGAAAATCAACGACTACCAAGTGAAATTCCGCCTAACGGAAGCGAACTCAAACGTTCCTTACGAAATTGCAAAAGTGCCTGTTGTCCCTGAGCACGTGTGGAAAGACGTCAAAGACCCTGCGACATTTACTAACGAAAACCCTGTAGGTTCAGGTCCATTTACTGAAATCGACACCTTCACCGCTCAGCTCTACATTCAGTGTGCAAACCCTAACTACTGGGATGCCGACAACTTAGAGGTTGACTGTCTACGCGTTCCACAAATCGCGAATAACGACCAATTCCTAGGTAAAGTCGTGAACGGTGAGATGGACTGGACATCATCCTTCATTCCAGACATCGATCGCACGTACGCAGCAGCAAGTCCGAATCACCAATACTGGTACCCGCCAGCGGGCACACAAGCGTTTGTCGTCAACTACAAAAACCCAGATCCTGCCAAAAACGAAGCGTTGACGAATGTTGATTTCCGTCGTGCGTTCTCAATGGCACTGGATCGTCAAACCATCATCGACATCGCGTTCTACGGCGGCGGTACAGTGAATGACTTTGCCTCTGGTCTGGGTTACGCGTTTGAAGCTTGGTCTGATGAGAGCACTCACAACAAGTACAAAGGCTACAACACGTACAATGTGGAAGGTGCGAAAGAACTTCTGAAGAAAGCGGGCTTTAAAGACGTCAACAAAGATGGCTTTGTCGACACGCCATCAGGCAAATCGTTTGAGCTATTGATTCAATCACCAAACGGCTGGACCGACTTTAACAACACAGTACAGCTTGCGGTTGAACAACTCGCAGAAGTGGGCATCAAAGCCCGTGCACGTACTCCAGACTTCTCTGTCTACAACCAAGCCATGCTTGAAGGGACATACGATGTGGCGTACACCAACTACTTCCACGGTGCAGACCCATACACTTACTGGAACAGTGCGTACAACTCAGCACTGCAATCGGGTGAAGGTATGCCGCGCTTCGCGATGCACTTCTACAAAAACGACAAGCTAGATGGACTACTCAATAGCTTCTACAAAACAGCGGACAAAAATGAGCAGCTAGAGATCGCTCACGGTATCCAGCAAATCATTGCCGCTGACCAAGTGACGATTCCTGTGATGTCTGGTGCTTACATGTACCAATACAACACCACTCGCTTCACTGGCTGGTGGAACGAAGAGAATCCAAAAGGCCGTCCAAACATTTGGGCTGGTATCCCAGAGCGTCTACTTCACGTACTGGACCTAAAACCAGTGAAATAAGTGAGTTTGCTTTGTCTTTGCGGCGTGCATCCGTACGCCGCTTAATCCCCAAAACTTTAGGTTGTTAAAGCTATGGCGCCCGTCGTCAGGGGATTTTTCGCTCAAAATTTTACGGTTTGCTTGAGCGACCTGAAACCAGAAACAGGAAAAATCTGGATAAGTAAGGTGTGAGTTATGGGTTACTTTTTAAGACGTTTGTCCTTTTATTTTGTCGCTTTGCTCGTTGCTGCGACGTTAAACTTTATTATTCCGCGCGCCATGCCAGGCGACCCCGTCACCATGATGTTTGCCAATGCATCGGTTCAAGTGACGCCTGAGCGTATCGCTGCTATGAAAGAGCTACTCGGCTTTGTCGAAGGCGGCTATCTCGCTCAGTACTACGCGTACATGAAAAACATTCTGAGCTGGGAGCTCGGTACTTCGATTCAGTTCTACCCACTATCGGTGAACAAGCTGTTGGGCAGTGCCTTTGGTTGGTCACTGTTTCTCGCGGGTACCGCGGTGGTGATTTCGTTCTCACTCGGTTCTATCTTGGGCATTTTCGCCGCCTGGAAACGAGGCAGCAAATACGATGCGTTTGTCACGCCAGGCATGCTGATCATCCAAGCGGTGCCTCAAGTGGTTATCGCCATGATCGCCATGTTTGTCTTCGCCATCGGCTTGAAATGGTTCCCGACAAGCTATGCCTATACCGCAGGCACCATTCCCGACTGGACCAGTTGGGCCTTTATTAAAGATGTCGCCTATCACGCGGTTCTGCCCCTATTTTGTGCCTCTATCGTTCAGATCGGTGGCTTCTTGGTCAACATGCGTAACAACATGATCAACTTACTCGCCGAAGATTACATCACCATGGCGAAAGGAAAAGGACTCAGCGAGAACCGAGTGGTCTTCAACTACGCGGCACGTAATGCGCTCTTGCCAAGTGTTACCGCACTTTCGATGGCATTGGGTATGGCTATCGGTGGCCAGTTGATCATCGAAATCATCTTCAACTACCCCGGTCTTGGCTCTGTTCTATTTAACGCCATCAAAGCGCGTGACTACCAAGTGCTGCAAGGTCAGCTCCTGATCATGACGTTGTTTATGCTGTTCTTTAACCTTCTTGCCGACATGCTGTATGTCGTGCTCGATCCTCGCCTACGTAAGGGAGGGAAATAATCATGAAAGGTTTCTTTAAACTGATCGTTGGCAACCCGATTGCGCTCGTTGGCTGCATTATTTTGAGCCTGTTCCTATTTATCGCCCTCGCCGCGCCCATGCTGACCAAGCATGCGCCAGACAAACGTTCGGGCAACCCGCATGAGTACCCCTCTTTTGTGGTTAAAGCTGCGCAGAGCAACCCTGAAGGTTGGGTGGCTGACAACCTCGCCACGGATCGCCGCACGCTGATCATGTCGAAAAAGGCGGATCATGTCATGGGCACCACACGTATGGGCCGCGATGTTTGGTCTCAGTTTGTCCACGGCGCTCGCGTTTCACTGGCGGTTGGCTTTGGCGCAGGGATCACCGTCTGCTTTCTTGCCACCATCATCGGTATCTCTGCAGGCTACTTTGGTGGGCGCATTGATGACTTCCTCACTGCCGCAATGAACATCATGCTGGTTATCCCACAATACCCATTGCTGTTTGTTCTTGCCGCCTTCATCGGTGAAGCAGGCCCGCTAACGATTGCGCTCATTATCGGCTTTACCGCCTGGGCGTGGGGCGCGAGGGTGATACGCTCGCAAACCTTAGCATTGCGTGAGAAAGAGTTCGTCAAAGCAGCGGAAGTGTTGGGTGAGTCCTCTTGGCGCATCATTTTCGTCGAGATTTTGCCAAACCTTATCCCCATTGTTGGCGCCAGCTTCATTGGCTCAGTGATGTACGCCATCATGATGGAAGCGACCATCTCCTTCCTAGGTCTTGGTGACCCGAACACGGTCAGCTGGGGCATCATGCTCTACAACGTCCAGACTTCCTCCTCGATGCTGATTGGCGCTTGGTGGGAACTGCTGGCTCCGTGTGCGGCGCTTGTACTGCTTGTGACTGGCCTTGCCCTGCTTAACTTTGCTGTTGATGAAATTGCTAACCCGCAACTTCGTTCCCACAAAGGTATGAAGCGCTGGAAGAAACTAGCCGAGCAAGACAAGAAAGAGCGTAAACCTGAGCTCGAACCTCAACCTGCAATCTGGAGCGGAGACAAATAATCATGACAGCACCTCTCATTTCTATCCGCAACTTATGCGTTGATTACATCACAGCCGCCGGTGACGTGCGCGCCTGTAATGATGTCAGCTTCGATATTGCTCCGGGCGAGGTCTTCGGTCTCGCCGGCGAATCGGGCTGTGGTAAATCCACTGTCGCTTTCTCGCTCATGCGTCTGCACAAGCCGCCCGCGTTTATTACCGGTGGCGAGGTGATCTTCAACGGTGAAAACATCCTCAAATACAGCGATGACAGAATGCAGTCGTTCCGCTGGAGCGAGATGTCGATGGTCTTCCAAAGCGCCATGAACGCACTCAACCCCGTGTTGACCATGGAAGAGCAGTTTTGCGATGTGATCATGCGCCACACCAATATGACGCGTGAACAAGCCAGACGCCGCGCCGAAGGCTTGTTGGAGATCGTCGATATTCACCCAAGTCGCCTGACCGACTACCCTCACCAGTTCTCTGGTGGCATGCGTCAGCGTCTGGTTATTGCCATCGCTCTCGCGTTGAATCCGAAAATGATCATCATGGATGAGCCTACCACCGCGCTTGATGTGGTGGTGCAACGCGAAATCTTGCAAAAGATCTACGCGCTGAAAGAGGAGTTCGGTTTCTCTATTTTGTTCATTACTCATGATTTGTCCCTGATGGTCGAGTTCTCAGACCGTATCGGCATCATGTATTCCGGTGAACTGATTGAAGTCGCACCTTCAAAACAAATTCTTGAAAGTCCATACCACCCTTACACCAAGGGGTTGGGTAGCTCTTTCCCTCCATTAACCGGGCCGAAAACCAAATTGACGGGCATTCCTGGTAACCCACTCAACTTGCTGGAGATACCGCAAGGTTGTCGCTTCCAAGCGCGCTGTGATCGTGTCCATGACACCTGCACCCGCAAGGCGACCTCACTGCGAGAAATCGAGCCAAGTCGTTTCTCAAACTGCCACCTATACGGTGAGCCCATTGCGCAAGCAAAGTTGTAACGAATTGAGAAACTGAAGAATTTCATTGGAGACCATTATGAGCACAGAATATGGCGACTTGTTGATTGAGGGAAAAAATCTAGTCAAAGATTTCCCGATCAACAGCAATGCACTGCAACAACCTATGATGCGCGCGATCAACGACGTGTCATTCAAAATGTACAAAAGCCGCGGTTTGTCGGTGGTGGGCGAATCCGGCTCGGGTAAATCCACGACCGCGAAAATGATCGCCAAGATGTATGCGCCAACCTCCGGCGACATCATTTACAAAGGCCGCGACATTCAAACCATCAAGTCAAAATCGGACTTAATGAGTTATCGCGAAGGGGTACAAATGGTCTGGCAAGACCCATTTGGCTCGCTCAACCCAACACACAATATTTTCCACCACATTGCCCGTCCCCTGCTGATCCATAAAAAAGTCACGCCGGGCAACAAAAAAGAGCTGCAAGAGCGAGTGTACGATCTGCTGGAACAAGTGGGCCTTATTCCGCCGAAAGAGACCGCAGAAAAATACCCGCACCAGCTCTCCGGTGGTCAGCGCCAACGGGTCAACTTGGCGCGCAATATTGCCGTTGGCGCTGAGGTTGTACTTGCTGATGAACCGACCTCGATGCTCGATGTATCGATTCGTGCCGGGGTATTGAACCTGATGGAAGAGATGAAGTTCGACAAACAGATGTCACTGCTCTACATCACGCACGACATCGCCACAGCTCGCTACATCGCCGAAGATCTGGCGGTGATGTACGTGGGTCACATGGTCGAGTGGGGCGATACCGAAGAGATCATCCATAAACCTCAACACCCCTACACGCAGTTGCTGGTTTCTGCGGTGCCCGATCCGAGCAAATCGATTCACGAGAAGCTCAAAGGCAACAAAGGGGAGATTCCGCTTTGGACGCCCGTCTCAACTGGCTGTCCATTTGCAGGGCGCTGTGAGCACGCTACTGAGCGCTGCCGTGAGCAATTACCTGAGGTCACTCAGCTGTCTGAAAACCACTTTGTGCGTTGTTATCTGTTTGAACACTAATCGCGCTTAAACAGCCATCGCACCAAAACGCAGCCAAGGGCGCTCCTTGGCTGTGATGAACACCTTGAATACCCGCGCTTGCGCGGCATAAGACATACCACGTTCGGAGAACAGAATGCAGCTACTGACTAACCATCTTGGTTATGAAGCCCTTGGTCCAAAACAGGCGGTACTGATGACAAACCACGCACTAGAGACGCTCCCCACTGCTCGTCTTGTGTGCGCGAAGAGTCATCAAACGCTCGCCACCTATCAAACCGAGCCCGGTGGCACCGTTGACCATTGGCACCAAGGGCATTTTTTTCGCATTCCGTTTTCCAATTTTGATCAAATCGGCCAGTTCTACTTGGCCATTGATAGGTTGAACAAAGATACGTTAAAAAAAGAGACCTCGAGAGATAACGAGTTGAGCGCAGACGACGCCGTCCGCTCCCACACTTTCGAGATTCGCCATCAACACTTGCTCAGCGCCACGCTGTCCGATGCGCTGCACTACTTTAAGTCTCAGCGTTGTACGGGCGTGTTTGATCAGCAAGATCGCCACGTGCCCCTTTACGGCCATGATGCGTACGCGGATGTCCACGGCGGCTGGTATGACGCCTCCGGCGATGTCAGCAAATACCTCAGCCATCTATCTTATGCCAATTACTTCAATCCACAGCAGATCCCCATGGTCGTGTGGAACCTATTCAATGGCTTAGAGCAGCTGCAAACGCTCGATTCCGTCCCTGCGTTTACTCGCCTGAGAATGGCAGAAGAAGCATCGCACGGCTCCGATTTTTTAGTGCGAATGCAACATCCTGATGGCTACTTTTACATGACGGTGTTTGACCAGTGGTCAAAAGAGACCAGCAAACGCCATATTTGCGCCTATGCGACACAATTGGGCCATAAGTCCTCGGACTTTCAAGCTGGATTTCGTCAAGGTGGCGGCATCGCGATTGCTGCGCTCGCTGCCGCGGCGCAGCGCGAGCAAGGCGGAGAATATCGACCCAACGACTACTTGGCGGCAGCGGAAAAAGGCTATTGGCACCTTATCTCACACAACCGCGAGTACTTAGACGATGGCGTTGAAAACATCATCGATGAGTACTGTGCATTACTGGCCTGTTGCGAGCTCTATCGCGCCACAAAACAGACACGCTATTTGCAACAAAGCCAAGAGTGGGCCAACAAACTGATGGCACGTCAATACAGCGATGACGATCAGCGCCATTTCTGGTCCGCGAATCACGATGGCTCACGCCCCTACTTTCACGCCAGTGACGCAGGATTACCAGTGATCAGCTTGTGTCGCTATCTGGATATTGAAACCGATGCAGCGCAGCGAGACAGCGTCCAGCGTGTGATTGAACAAGCAGTCCGATTTGAACTCTCCATCACACAAGCGGTGCACAATCCCTTTGGTTACCCTCGCCAATACACTAAGCCTCTGTCAGAGGAGAAAAGCGCGCGCTTTTTTGTTCCCCATGACAATGAAACTGGCTACTGGTGGCAAGGCGAAAACGCACGGCTCGGCTCTCTAGCGAGCATGGCCCATATCGCTCAGCCCCACCTTGATAACCCGTCACTGTGTCAGCAATTGGATGGGTTTGCTGAAGACTGTTTGAGCTGGATTTTGGGCTTGAACCCATTTGATCTCTGCATGCTTGATGGCGCAGGTCACAACAACCCAGACTACCTGCCTGAGCTGGGCTTTTTTAACGCCAAAGGGGGGATTTGTAACGGCATTACCAGCGGGTTTGATGATGAACGAGACATCGCCTTCAATCCGTCCCCTCAATGTGATGACATGCTGCAAAACTGGCGTTGGGGCGAACAGTGGATTCCTCATGCGGCGTGGTATCTGCTCGCCATTTGTCATCAGGCGCGTCGCTTCTCTCAAACTCACCCGTTCTCAAAGGAGCAAGCGCAATGACCTATTTATATGTCGGCATTGATGGCGGCGGCACCTCGTGCCGAGCGCGAATCCGAGATGCGCAGGGGCGCTTACTTGGCGAGGGAAAAAGCGGTAGCGCTAACATTTTACTCGGCATCGAATCTGCCCTGACATCCATTGTCGATGCCGTCACGACAGCAGCTACTCAGGCCGAGTTGACGAGCACTGACTTCACACGCATGCACCTTGGCCTTGCCCTCGCGGGCGCGGAGCAAAAGTCTGCATGGTTTGCGATGATGGAGCAGCCTCACCCATTCGCCTCCATAGTCCTCAATACGGATGCCTATGGCGCTTGTCTTGGCGCGCATGACGGCCAAGATGGTGCCATTCTGATTGCTGGTACAGGTTCGTGCGGTCTATTGATCAACGGTGGTGAGCAGCAAGTGGTCGGTGGCCGTGAGTTTCCCATCTCCGATCAAGGCAGTGGCGCGATGATGGGGCTAAGTCTGATCCAAAAAGTGCTGCTCGCCTACGATGACATTAAGCCCAAAACACCGCTCTACCATTACGTGATGACACACTTTCACCATGACGTCGATGCGATTGTTGCCTGGTCAAAACAAGCGCTGCCTCGTGACTATGGTCAGTTTTCTCCTCAGATATTTCAATTCGCCGATGAAGGATGCCCGTTGGCACAAGCACTCTTACAACAAACCCGTGACGATATCGAAATGTGGCTGCAAGCGTTACGCCGCCGAGGCGCGACGCGCATCTGTTTGATGGGCGGTGTCGCGGAGCGCATGCAAGCGTGGCTATCGCCACCGATGAGAAGTCTGATTGTGCCTGCTAAGTTCGACGCCATCGAAGGGGCACTGATGTTTGCAGGTAAACCTGAGCACAACCTTTATAGACTGAGCGACATTCAACACGAAGGTGCACAATGAGTTATCGAGTGGATTTTGCGGTGCTCAATGAGAGCAAAGAAGGTTGCCGATTTGGCCTCACCTTGCACAACTTAACCGATCAAGACCTGCCCACCTGGCAGTTACAGTTCATTCTTGATCGCTACATTCAGCCAAGCAGTGTCAGCCACGGGCAGATTGTGCAGACTGGGAGTTTTTGCACTTTAACGCCAGATGTCGACACGTTAACCGCCAACCAACACTTTTATTGCGAATTTAGCATCAAAACCGCGCCACTACGTTTTTATACTGATGGACTAAAAGATGCGCTGCTGATCGACCTTGAGCAACGCCAAACACACGCGGTGCATGTCTCGCCGATTGCTCTCGCCTCCCCCTACCGAGAGCGGGCCGAGATCCCAGCCCGCTCAGAGCTGCCGTCAGCACCCTTGGCGCTGATCCCAAAGCCCAATGCTCTAGCACTCAAAGAGGGCGAATATCGTCTCTCTGAGCACAGCCAAATCACCTTGCAAACCGCATTAGCAGAACGCGGCGCTACTTGGCTGCAACAAGAGCTAGCCACACTGCATGATTTTGAGGTGCACACGATTGGGCAAAGTGACATCCTCTTTCGCTTGAACCCAACACTTGATGAGGGGGAATACCACTTAACCGTGACTCATCATGGTGTGCAGCTTGAATCAGGCTCGGACGTCGGTTTTATTCATGCCAGCGCCACCTTGCTGCAACTCATCAGACCCGCGAAACAAGGCAATGGGCTCGCCGTGCCGCTGGTCACCATCAGCGATAAGCCCCGTTTTCGCTATCGCGGAATGATGCTAGATTGCGCGCGCCATTTTTACTCGGTGGCACAAATCAAACGCCTCATCAACCAGCTGGCGCACTACAAATTCAACACCTTCCATTGGCACCTTACCGATGACGAAGGGTGGCGTATTGAAATCAAATCCTTGCCTCAATTAACTGAAATTGGGGCGTTTCGCGGTCCAGATTTGGCGTTGCAAGCGCAATTTAATCATCTAGGGCAGCGCTACGGTGGATACTACCGCCAAGAAGAGATCGCCGCCGTGATCGACTATGCCGCAGAACGCGGCATCACAGTGATCCCTGAAATTGATATTCCAGGCCACTGCCGAGCAGCGATCCAATCCCTACCGGAATGGCTGTATGACGCCAGCGATCGCTCAAACTACCGCAGTATCCAGCATTACAGCGACAACGTGTTGTCCCCCGCTTTGCCAGGTACCTATGCGTTTCTCGACGCGGTACTTGAGGAAGTGGCGGCGCTTTTCCCGTCTCCTTGGGTGCATATCGGCGCCGACGAAGTGCCACAAGGAGTGTGGCTAGAGAGTCCAGCGTGCATCGCGCTAATGAAAGAGCACGGCTACCAAAGCAGCAAAGAGCTACAGGGTCATCTGCTGCGTTACGCCGAGCGCAAGTTACGCAGCTTAGGTAAACGAATGGTCGGTTGGGAAGAAGCGCAACATGGTGACAAAGTGAGCAAAGATACCGTGATCTACTCTTGGCTCAGTGAGGACGCTGCATTGCACTGCGCCAAACAAGGCTTTGACGTCATCTTACAGCCTGGTCAAAGCACCTATCTCGACATGAGCCAAGATTACGCCCCTGAAGAGCCGGGGGTCGATTGGGCCAACGTGATCCCGCTTGAAAAGGCGTATCGCTACGAGCCACTGGCTGACATCGCCGACAACGACCCAATTCGACGTCGAATTTTAGGCATTCAATGTGCGCTGTGGAGCGAAATTGTCACCGAGCCTGCACGCATGGACTACATGATTTTCCCACGCCTAACCGCGCTTGCTGAAGCGGGCTGGAGTGAAAAACACCAGCGCGATTGGTTGGACTACCTTGCGCGACTTAACGCCCACTTACCGCTGCTCGACAAACAAGGGGTGGCCTATAGAGCGCCTTGGCGAACAGCTGCAAGCACTGGCGCCAAACCTCTCTCGCCAAAACCTCAAGCACCCAAACAACGAGGTGACGAGACGAAAAAATGAGCGTCGGATAGCGCTGGTTATAGACCTGCAATCCTGGCGATGAACTTAACCCATTGAATCACTACTTACAGTTTTCACTAGCTTAGATTTGGTTACTGATTGGTAACTTGTTAAAAGGAAAGACACATGAAATACGGCTATTTCGATAACGAACATCGTGAATACGTCATCACTCGACCAGACGTCCCTGCACCATGGACTAACTACTTAGGCACAGAAAAGTTCTGTACCGTCATTTCGCACAATGCGGGCGGCTACTCTTTCTACAACTCCCCTGAGTACAATCGCGTCACCAAATTCCGCCCCAATGCCAGCTTTGATCGCCCTGGGCATTACGTCTATCTGCGCGATGATGTCAGCGGTGATTACTGGTCTATCTCATGGCAGCCGGTTGCGAAGAGTTTAGACGAAGCGACCTATGAAGTGCGCCACGGCCTCTCTTACTCCAAATTCAAATGTGAGTACAGTGGCATTAGCGCGACCAAAACCTTATTTGTACCGAAAGGCGAAGACGTTGAAATTTGGGATGTGGTGATCAAAAACGCCTCAGATACGCCACGCACGATCAGCGCGTTTTCGTTCGTCGAATTCTCATTTAGCCATATTCAATCGGACAATCAAAACCACCAGATGTCACTTTACTCTGCGGGCACCGAATACCGTGACGGCGTGATTGAGTATGATCTCTACTACAACACCAACGACTTTGAAGGCTTCTATTACCTCGCCTCCACCTTCGATCCAGACTCGTATGATGGTCAACGCGATCGTTTCCTTGGTCTCTATCGTGACGAAGCCAATCCGATTGCCGTCGAGCAAGGACGCTGCTCGAACAGCGCGCAAACTTGTTACAACCACTGTGGCTCACTGCACAAACAGTTCACGCTTGCACCGGGTGAAGAAGTGCGTTTCGCCTACTTGCTGGGTATCGGAAAAGGTAATGGCGAGCGTTTGCGCGCCAAATACCAAGATGTGAGTGAGATCGATCGCGCCTTTGCCGGCATCAAAGCGCACTGGGACGAGCGCTGTAACAAGTTCCAAGTCCGCTCGCCGA
Organism: Vibrio sp. R11-SG3-ISO3-SZ; assembly: GCF_059834345.1. Taxonomy (NCBI): domain Bacteria; kingdom Pseudomonadati; phylum Pseudomonadota; class Gammaproteobacteria; order Vibrionales; family Vibrionaceae; genus Vibrio; species Vibrio sp. R11-SG3-ISO3-SZ. The sequence goes on along the minus strand of NZ_JCBDGX010000011.1, from coordinate 11,515 downwards.
ACGAAGGTCTGGATACCATGATCAACACTTGGACGCTGTACCAAGCCGAGACCTGTGTTGTCTGGTCACGTTTCGCTTCCTTTATTGAAGTGGGTGGACGTACTGGGTTGGGCTATCGAGACACGGCTCAGGATGCGATTTCCGTCCCACACGCTAACCCGAAAATGACGCGCAAGCGCATTGTTGATCTGCTTCGCGGTCAGGTCAAAGCGGGATACGGTCTGCACTTGTTTGATCCTGACTGGTTCGATCCTGAAAAAGCGGATGTAAAACCCTCCAAATCACCCACAGTGGTTCCAACCCCTTCCGATGAAGATAAGATCCATGGCATTGAAGATACCTGCTCTGACGATCACCTTTGGTTAGTGCCGACCATCTGTAAATACGTGATGGAAACGGGCGAGCACGGATTTTTTGATGAAACCATTCCGTATTCCGATGGCGGCGAAGCCAGCGTCTATGAGCACATGAAAGCCGCGCTCGACTTCTCGGCTGAGTACGTTGGTCAAACGGGTATCTGTAAAGGCCTGCGCGCTGACTGGAATGACTGTCTCAACCTTGGTGGCGGCGAGTCATCGATGGTCTCTTTCCTCCATTTCTGGGCACTGCAAGAGTTCATCGACTTGGCCAAGTTCCTTGGTAAAGAGGAGGATGTGGAGAAATACAGCCAAATGGCGGCGAACGTCCGTGAAGCGTGTGAAACTCACCTCTGGGACGACGAAGGCGGTTGGTACATTCGCGGCTTGACCAAAAATGGCGACAAAATTGGTACTGCGCAGCAAAAAGAAGGCCGTGTTCATCTGGAGTCGAACACCCTCGCCGTCCTCTCTGGTGCAGTCTCGCAGCAGCGTGGCGAGCGTGCCATGGACGCGGTTGATGAACACCTGTTCTCCGAATACGGCTTGCATCTCAACTCGCCATCGTTCGCTACCCCTAATGACGACATCGGTTTTGTTACTCGCGTCTACCAGGGCGTGAAAGAAAACGGCGCCATCTTCTCACACCCTAACCCTTGGGCTTGGGTCGCAGAGGCCAAACTGGGCCGCGGCGATCGTGCGATGAAGTTCTACGATGCGCTCAACCCATACAACCAAAACGACATCATCGAGAAACGTGTCGCTGAACCTTATTCCTACGTGCAATTTATTATGGGGCGCGATCATCAAGATCATGGCCGCGCCAACCACCCTTGGCTAACCGGCACCTCAGGCTGGGCTTACTTTGCGGTCACCAACTTTATTTTGGGTGTGCGCAGTGGCTTTGATGGCCTAACCATCGCCCCGTGTATACCAACCGATTGGCCGGGCTTTGAGGTGACGCGTGAGTGGCTAGGTGCCACTTATCACATCAAAGTCGACAATCCGAATTCGGTGAGCAAAGGGGTTCAATCCATCACGGTGAACGGCCAAGCCGTCGAGGGTGTGGTTCCGGTTCAGCCTCAAGGCTCTGTCAACCAAGTGGTCGTGGTATTGGGATAACGAGTCAGCCCAGAGCGTCCTTGCGCCGCTCTGGGCTTGATAGAAAGGAAAACAACTATGAGTTCAGCAATTAAATTTGGCACCGGTGGTTGGCGTGCGTTTATTGGTGAAGCGTTCACAAAAGACAATGTGCGCCTTGTTGCCCAAGCGCTGGCCAATATCATCAATCACGAACAGGTCAGCGACCGCGGATTCGTGATTGGTTATGACCGCCGCTTTCTCTCCGATAAAGCGGGCCGCTGGTTTGCTGAAGTGCTTGCAGCGAACGGGATCTGCGTGAGTTTTATCGACAAATTTGTGCCCACCCCTATCGTGATGTTCAAGGCCAAGCAGATGAATTGCGCCTACTCGGCATGCATCACCGCCTCGCACAACCCAGCGGATTACAATGGTATCAAGGTGTTCATCGAAGGTGGCCGCGACGCCGATGAAGTGATCACACAAAAGATCGAAGCGCAAATTGAAACCCTCAGCCAAGGTGATGTGTTGAGCATGGAGTTTGAGCAGGCACTTGATAGCCAGCGTATTAAGCTCATTAATCCAATGAACGAGTTTGTCGATTCCATCATCGATTTCATCGACATTGAAGCTATTAAAAAAGCCAACTTACGCGTTCTCATCGACCCGATGTTTGGTGTCGCGAAGAACGCTTTGCAAACCGTTTTGATTAACGGGCGCTGCGATGTGGATGTGATTCACGATGGCAAGAACCCCGATTTTGGCGGGCTGATGCCCTCACCTAGCGCTGCAACCTTATATCGCCTCAAACATCTGGTCGCAGCAGAAGGCTACGACATTGGTATTGGTACCGATGGGGATGCCGACCGTTTAGGCATCATTGATGAAAAAGGTCATTTTATTCACCCCAACGAAGTGCTGATACTGCTCTATTACTACCTACTTGAGTACAAGGGCTGGAAAGGTGCGGTGGTGCGTAACATCGCGACCACTCACCTGCTCGATAAGATCGCCGCAGATCATGGTGAAGCGTGTTATGAAGTCCCGGTAGGCTTTAAACACATCAGCTCCAAGATGGAAGCGCACGATGCGCTGATCGGCGGAGAGAGCTCAGGCGGCTTGACCATCCGTGGTCACATCAAGGGCAAAGATGGGGTATTTGCATCCAGCTTATTGGTGGAGATGATCTCCGTTACTGGAAAAAAACTCTCCGAACTGCTTGGTGAAATCTATTCACGCTACGGTTACGCCTATACCGCAGAAGGAGATTGTACGTTTAAAGCGGCGCAAAAACAGGCGCTGTATGATCGCCTCTACGTCGAGAAGCAACTGCCTGAATTTGAGTATGACATCGACAAAGTCAGCTACGAAGATGGCGCGAAAGTGGTGTTTAAAAATGGTGGATGGGTCATCGCACGTTTCTCTGGCACTGAGCCGCTACTGCGAATTTTTGCTGAGATGGCAGACCAAGCCACGGCTGAAAAAGTGGTGCTGCAAATGAAAACCTTCCTCAAACTCTAGACTTCATCGCGATCCATCTTGGGTCCACCCTATAGGTGAAGAAGATTTGCCCGGTACTATACCGGGCATTTTTTTGTCGGAATGTCCGCTCTAGACTAGAACGCCAATACACCTTGGGTATCCACTTTGACAGACACATGTTGGCCAATCATCAACGGCTCAGGGGAGCTGGCGAGCAAGAGATTACCACCCGCATTGATGACATAACGGCAGTGATCGCCCATAAACTGCTGCTCTAACACCGAGATACTGCTCTCTTGAGTCGCACTGATCTGGACATGTTGTGGACGAAGTAACAATTCACATTCGCCGCCTTGAGAGATCTCATGTTGCGCGGTCGCTTCAATCACGCCGAGTTCGGTTTCGAACTCAGACGATGAGATGCGCTTGGCTTTGATGTAACTGCCGCCGCCCAAGAAATCCGCCACAAATTTACTCGACGGTTGGTAGTAAAGCTCGCCTGCCGTCCCGTATTGCTCAATGACGCCGTGGTTCATCACCGCCATTTTGTCTGCAAAGGCAAAGGCCTCTTCGCGGCTATGGGTGACGAATATCGCCGTGACGCCCTGCTTTTTGAAAATCTTGCGAATTTCACCAATCAGCTCATGGCGCACTTGGGTATCGATGTTAGAGAACGGCTCATCAAGCAAGAGCAAGTCCGGCTTGTACGCCAAAGAGCGAGCAATGGCCACGCGCTGCTGTTGACCCCCCGACAGCTGATGCGGGTAGCGATCGCCATAACCACTGAGATGCACCAATTCCAGCATCTCTTCCACGCGCTGATGTTTGTCTTGCGCTGAGAGCGCGGTCAAACCAAAGGCAATGTTTTGTTCTACCGTCAGATGGGGAAACAGCGCGTAATCTTGGAAAATCATACCGATGTTGCGCTGCTCTGGCGGCAACCAGTGCTCGCCATTATCAATCACGTTGCAATTGAGACTCATGGTGCCTGAACTGAGCGGAAGCAGACCAGCAATCGCTTTGAGCAACGTCGTTTTCCCACAACCACTGGCGCCAAGTAGACAGACAATTTCACCATGCTCGACCCGCAAAGATAACGACTCGAGTACCGTGGTCTGGTCGTCATATTTACAAGTGAGGTTTTCAATAGATAGCGCGCAACTCATCAGTGTGTGTGCTCCAGTGAACGGTTGATCAGAACTAAAGGAATAAGACCAACGAGAACCAACAATACGGCGGGTAACGCCGCCAACTCCAATTTCTCATCGGAGGCAAAATTGTAGACGTAGGTCGCTAAGGTTTCGAAGTTAAATGGGCGGAGCAAAAGAGCGGCGTTGAGCTCTTTCATCGACTCAATAAACACCAACAGGCCCGCAATCAAAGCGCCGCGACGCACCAGTGGGAAGTGAACCCGCCACACCATCTGATTGACGCTACACCCCATGGTGCGCGACGCCATATCCAGTGAGGGCGACACTTTACTCAAACTGCTTTCAATGCTGCCAATCGCCACCGCTGAAAAACGCACCACCATGGCGAAGATAACTGCAAACATAGAACCAGAGAAAATCAACCCTGGGCGTCCCCACTCCATCCATTTAGCGACATCATTAACCAAATGATCGAGACTGAGTACAGGCACCATGATACCAATTGCCAATACTGTGCCCGGCACCGCATAGCCCAGTGAAGAGAGGCGCATAAAACTGACGCTGGTCTTACTCGGCGTAATCCGCTGGCAGAAGTTGAGTACCAAAGCGATCGCCACACCAATCAACGCAGCGGAAATAGAAACATAGAGACTATTGAGCGCAAATTGGCGAAACTCTGCGGTCCAGCTTTGTGAGAAGTAGGTGTAGGCATACATCAGCAGTTGACCCAACGGGAAAAGAAAAGCGATACAAACCAAACCCCAACACCAAATTAGGGCCAGCCACTTCTTCCAACCCGTTAGCACATAACGAAAATCTTCACGGCTATTAAACTGCTGCTGAAACAGCTTTTGTTTGCGTCGACTGTAGCGTTCCGCGCTAAGCAGCAAGATCACAATCAGCAACATGATGGCGGAAATTTTTGCTGCGGCCGTTAAGCTTGAGTAGCCTAACCAAGTGTCATACACCGCGGTCGTTAACGTATTGACCGCGAAATAGCTGACTGTACCAAAATCGCCGATGGTCTCCATCGCAACCAGCGACAACCCCACTGCCATCGCTGGGCGTGCCAGTGGCAATGAAATGCGGCAAAAGCTCTCCCAAGGGGAGCACTTCAATAAGCGCGCCGATTGCAACAGCGACACATTCTGTTCCATAAACGCAGCGCGGCACAGCAGATACACGTAGGGGTAAAGCACCAACGACAGCACCACCACCGCACCGCTTAAAGTGCGAATATCAGGAAACCAGTACTCACCCGGTCCCCAGCCAGTGACGCCGCGCAACCACACCTGCACCGGGCCAGCAAAATCAAACCAATCGGTAAAGATGTATCCGACAATATAGGCAGGCATGGCCAGCGGTAAGACCAATGCCCACTGTAATACTCGCTCACTGGGCAGGCGACACATCGCCATCAGCCAAGCGCTCGGCACACCAAAAAGCAGAGAAAATGCCATGGTTCCCAGTGCTAGCAGCACAGTGTTGTAAGTGTAAGTTGGGAGAACAGTCGACATCAGATGGCCAAAGAGGTCATCTGTCTCGCCGATGGCGGTGTAGAATATCGCTAAGATCGGTAAAACCAGCAACAAAGCAAGCGCTCCACTGCTGGTTTTCCATGAATAATATTTTTCTTTCATTGCCTATTTATCATCAGGCTGTATGAGGGATAGATGCAGTTGCAAATACATCTCATATCCTTTAACCGTATAGGTGTATTTATACCCTTATAAGCAAACAACCTCAAGCTCGGCAAAGAAAAGCGAGACTTGAGGTTGTCTTTAATTAATGGTCTGAATGAGAAGAATTACAGATCAAACTTCACTTCATCAAGCAGTTTCACTGCTGCTTCGTGGTGATCGGCGATCTCATCTAGCGAGAGAGTATCGGCTTTAAAGTCACCCCAAGAAGCCACGAGCTCTGAACGTTTTACACCCGCTTTGACTGGGTATTCGTAGTTCACTTCTGCGTACATCTCTTGCGCGACGTCATCCGCAAGGAATTCCATCAGCTTCACTGCGTTCTCTTTGTTAGGCGCGTATTTTGCCATCGCCATACCTGAGATGTTCACGTGTGTACCTGTGGTGCTTTGGTTCGGGAAGTTGATGTACACCGCGTCAGCCCACGCTTTCTGCTCTGGATCGTTAACCATTGCGCCTAGGTAGTAGCTGTTACCTAGCGACACGTCACACAAACCTTCTTTAATGGCTTTCACTTGTGCACGGTCATTACCTTGCGGTTTACGTGCTAGGTTCGCTTTCACCCCTTCCAACCAAGCTTTGGTCGCAGCTTCGCCTTCATGAGCAATCATAGAGGAGATCAGTGATACGTTGTATGGGTGCTTACCGCTACGTGTACAGATTTTGCCTTTGAACTCTGGCTTGGCTAAATCGGCGTAAGTGAAGTCTTCACCCAATTTGCCTACGCGGTCGCGCGAAGAGTAAACGCTGCGAGTACGTGTCGTCAGAGCAAACCATTCGTTATTTTCATCTTGGTATTGAGCAGGAATGTTGCTCTCAAGCACGTCACTGTTTACCGCTTGCACCAGACCTTTGTCGGTAAGCTCAGCTAAGCGGCTGATGTCAACAGTGAGCACGACGTCTGCTGGGCTGTACTCTCCTTCCTGAGCGAGCTTTTCTGCGATCCCTGTTTTCGCAAACTTGACGTTTACTTTGATACCGGTTTCTTTGGTAAATTCGTTGAACATCGGCTCAACAAGGAAAGGCTGGCGGTAAGAGTAGACATTTACTTCTTCTGCAGCGAGAGCCGCGGTTGGGGCAACAGTTGCACAGGCTAATGCAGAAAGAGTCAGCAGTTTTTTCATCGAGTCAATCCTTTAGATTTATATAGTAATGATAATGTTTATCAATACGTTTATTATATTCAACAAACTTTAGAAAACAATCCATCAATAAGCAAAACAGGCGGGTTAACGGCTGATTTTAAACCCCTTTATTTGTAACAACTTGTATCACATCTAACCAAATATTGATTAATTTTGTATCAACTCAGTCTCAAAAGCCAGAGCGTATCTATGGTGCTTTTACTCAGCCCCTGAAGCATAGATCAAAAAAAGCCCACACTGAGTGTGGGCTTCATACTTTGTATTAAAAAGTGATTTATTTCACAGTCACGAACTCTGGGTAAGCACCAACACCACAGTCGTGCATGTCCATACCTTCCATCTCTTCGTCTTCAGAGACTCGGATACCCATTGTTGCTTTCAAGATACCCCAGACCACTAGGCTTGCACCGAATACCCAAGCGAAGATCACTGCAGCACCAAGAAGCTGTGCACCGAATGAAGCGTCACCGTTGCTTAGTGGCACAACCATCAGGCCGAAGAAGCCACACACACCGTGAACAGAGATAGCACCCACTGGATCGTCAATCTTAAGTTTGTCTAGACCGATGATGCTAAACACAACCAATGCACCTGATACCGCACCGATAGCCACAGAGTAAAGTGGTGATGGTGACAGTGGGTCTGCGGTGATAGCTACCAAGCCCGCCAACGCACCGTTAAGAATCATAGTCAGGTCTGCTTTACCCCAAGTGGTTTTACAAACAAACAGCGCTGCAATGGCACCTGCTGCGGCTGCGGCATTGGTGTTTAGGAAGATTTGACCAACCGCTGTTGCGTTCTCGAAATCTGATACCATCAACTGTGAACCACCGTTGAAGCCGAACCAACCGAACCATAGGATGAAGGTACCCAACGTTGCCAATGGCATGTTTGAACCAGGAATTGGGTAGATTTCACCGTTTTTGCCGTATTTACCTTTACGTGCACCAAGAAGAAGTACGCCTGCCAATGCTGCTGCTGCGCCTGCCATGTGAACAATACCAGAGCCTGCAAAGTCGCTAAAGCCCGCTTCAGATAGGAAGCCACCGCCCCAAGTCCAGTAACCCTCGACTGGGTAGATGAAGGCTGTAAGTACGACAGCGAAAATCAAGAAAGCCCATAGCTTCATACGCTCAGCCACTGCGCCAGAGACAACCGACATCGCCGTCGCCACGAACACAACTTGGAAGAAGAAGTCAGACTCAAGGGAGTGGTCTGCACCTTCACCTTGCGTACCAATCAGCGCACCGATTGATGGTAGCCAACCGCCTTCGCCGTTGTCGACGTACATAATGTTGTAGCCAACCACCAAGTACATGGTACAAGCGATAGCGTATAGGCAGAAGTTTTTGGTTAGGATTTCAGTGGTGTTCTTTGAACGTACTAGACCCGCTTCCAGCATCGCAAAACCCGCAGCCATCCACATAACTAACGCACCTGAAATGAGGAAGAAAAAGGTGTCTAGTGCGTAACGTAACTCTGTTACTGTTGTTGATAATTCCATCGTGTTTATCTCCAGTCCTTTGAATTCTTAAAGTGCCTCAACATCCGTCTCACCAGTACGAATACGCACTGCTTGACTTAGGTCGTAGACAAAAATCTTACCGTCACCAATTTTTCCGGTGTGCGCCGCTTTCGTGATGGCTTCGATAACGCGGTCAACGTTTTCAGCCTGAGTGGCGATCTCTAGTTTTACTTTGGGTAGAAAATCGACTTGATATTCTGCACCACGGTAAAGTTCTGTATGGCCTTTTTGACGACCAAAGCCTTTCACCTCTGATACAGTCATCCCCTCGATGCCCACATCGGCTAACGCCTCTCGAACATCATCTAATTTGAACGGTTTGATAATCGCATTAATAAGTTTCATCGCATCCTCTCTGAAGCAGTCATCCTTTTGCTTTTCTATAATCCAAGGTGCGTGCCAAGTTTTTAAACCATTGATAAATATGAAATTACATTAAATTCCCATCCTGTAGAACGAAAAACGCGCACCATAAAGGTGCGCGCGCTTCCCAAAAACAGAGCATCCGTGAATTCATTCACCAATAGGGTGCATTACATTGTTCGAAGAAAGGATTTCCACTGGTCGAGCAGTTGTTCGAAATCTTCCAAACCGCAGCTTGCACGGCTCTCGCTCTCATACAACTCAAACTCACTTTCCGCGCCAAGGTCAAAGTCATGCTTTAAGCTGTTCTCTTCCACTAACACTTCATCACCTTGAACTGTCAGAGAAATTTCTCGGCCTTCTAAAATGCACTCTTGCTGAGGCGCAGCTTTCGCACTGGCTAGCAACTGATCAATGCTCTCGAGTTTGACGGGGTCTTGACCAATTTCTTCCTGAAGCCAGCGACCAAAGACCTCATGCCCCATACTGGATCTTACGTAGACGTCACCCAGTAAGGTATTCTTAATAAATTCAAATTCCATAATTGAACCACCTACCCAGAAAAAGTCGTGAAGAAAAGGCGCGCACTATACCTAAAATCGGCCTCAGACACTCTAAAAATCGACACCGTGAGCCTAAAAAACAGAGATAAAAAAAGCGCCTGCCGAAGCAGACGCTGATCTGTCATATTCGCTAGAGCGTGATTACGCTGGTTCTTGGAAGATCACGGTATCCGCTTTCTTGGTGTACTGTTCCATCTTGTGGAAGTTCAAGTAGCGATAGGTATCCGCCGCGGTCGCATTGATCTTCGCCGCGTACTCAAGATACTCTTCTTTAGTAGGGATGCGGCCTATGATAGCGCCCACTGCCGCGAGCTCAGCGGAAGAGAGGAACACATTCGCGCCGGTACCTAAACGGTTCGGGAAGTTACGCGTTGAGGTCGACATGACCGTCGCTTTATCCGCTACGCGCGCTTGGTTACCCATACAGAGTGAACACCCTGGGGTTTCAATACGCACACCCGCACGGCCGTAGATGCCGTAATAGCCTTCTTCGGTCAATTGATCGCGGTCCATCTTGGTTGGCGGCGCTACCCAGAGACGTGTATTCAAGGTACCACCATATTGCTCAAGCAATTTACCTGCTGCACGGAAGTGACCAATGTTGGTCATGCACGAGCCAATGAAGACTTCGTCAATCTCAGTGCCTTGCACTTGAGAAAGTAGGCGCGCATCATCCGGATCGTTTGGCGCACACAAGATAGGTTCGTTGATCTCGGCAAGATCAATCTCAATCACGTGCGCGTACTCCGCGTCCGCGTCGGCTTCCATTAGTTCAGGGTTAGCCAACCACTCTTGCATCGCTGTAATGCGACGCTCGATGGTGCGGCGATCGCCGTAACCTTCGGAGATCATCCACTTCAACATGGTGATGTTTGAGTTGAGGTACTCTTCAATTGACGCTTGAGAGAGCTTGACCGTACAGCCTGCTGCACTGCGCTCTGCTGAGGCATCAGAGAGCTCAAACGCTTGCTCAACCGTTAAGTGCTCCACCCCTTCAATCTCAAGTACGCGACCTGAGAACTCATTGATCTTACCTGATTTTTCAACCGTCAATAGACCTTGTTGAATCGCATAGTAAGGGATCGCATGCACCAAATCACGCAAGGTGATACCCGGCTGCATCTCGCCTTTGAAGCGCACCAAGATAGACTCAGGCATATCCAATGGCATCACACCCGTCGCTGCGGCAAACGCCACCAAGCCAGAACCGGCAGGGAAAGAAATGCCAAGAGGGAAACGAGTATGCGAGTCACCACCTGTACCTACGGTATCTGGCAGCAACATGCGGTTTAACCAAGAGTGGATAACACCGTCACCAGGGCGCAAAGAGACACCGCCACGGTTCATAATGAAGTCTGGCAAGGTATGGTGAGTATTCACATCCACCGGTTTTGGATACGCAGAGGTATGACAGAATGACTGCATAACAAGGTCTGCGGAGAAACCAAGACACGCCAAGTCTTTCAACTCATCACGCGTCATTGGGCCCGTCGTATCTTGCGAGCCGACCGTGGTCATCTTAGGTTCACAGTATTGACCTGCGCGGACACCTTCAACGCCACACGCTTTACCGACCATTTTCTGAGCCAGAGTAAAGCCCTTAGTTGACGATGATGGGTCAACGGGTTTTGCAAAGAGATCGGTCTCTTCAAGACCGAGCGATGCGCGCGCGCGACTGGTTAAGCCACGACCGATAATAAGAGGAATACGGCCACCCGCTCGCACTTCATCAAGCAGCACTTTGCTCAGCTCGAAACGAGAAATCTCTTCGCCATCTTTACGTACCACACCTTCGTACGGGAAGATGTCGATCACATCGCCCATATTCATCTGTTGTACGTTCAATTCAATCGGTAGCGCGCCTGAATCTTCCATGGTGTTGTAGAAGATAGGGGCAATTTTGCCACCCAAGCAGATACCGCCGGTGCGTTTATTAGGTACGTATGGGATATCTTCGCCCATAAACCACAGCACTGAGTTGGTCGCGGATTTACGCGAAGAACCGGTGCCCACAACATCACCCACGTAAGCGAGTGGGATGCCGTCTTTTTTCAACTCTTCGAGTTGCGTGATAGGGCCAACACTACCAGGTTGATCTGGGTTGATGCCTTCACGCTCCATTTTCAGCATCGCTTTCGCGTGAACAGGAA